>FR884542.1:18972-39188 GCA_000435535.1 Clostridium sp. CAG:575
TAAAATAGTTAGTTTTTATTACTTTAGCTTTTTTATGTTTTTTTAATTTTATTTTGATATATCATCTTTAAAATATTATAACATGAAAATTAATTTTTTAAAATATAATAATGTTTTTTTATCACATTAATTTAATTTTGCTTCAACCTTAAATATCCAAGTTCTTCCCAACTATTGTAAGCTAAATTTATTTTAAATACAAGTTTTGGCTTAGCGCCAGCTCTATTTTTGTCTATAACACATGAATAATACCTTACATCTGGATCATCTGATTTTTCTAAATCATAAAATTGTGTATCAACTTCTTTTAAAGAATATTCATATTCTGATAAATTATCTCTACTTATTTGTTTAAACAAACATAATGTATCCAATACTTCCTTAACTGTTCTACTAACTGCTAAATCATTTACATTTAAGTTAATTGGAGAAGTACTGCTTTCTGCCAATTGTAATGATGAACAGATAAAGATATTAAAGTTTTGTGCCAAATTTGAAAGAATTGTTGCTGTTTTCTTTATTTCTTCTGGATTACCAATATTTGCCGTATCTGTTTTTAATGTATCATAAAATACATATTCTATTTTTTCTTTGTAATAGTAATTTATAATTACTTTTTGTAACTCATCATTTGTATGGTCCGTAATATTGATAAAATATATTGAATTATTTATCTGTTTACTTGCCCATTCAATAGCTTTTATTACCTTATTAAATTGTGATGAAATTTTAGTTAATCTTTTTACAAACTGTGCTTGTGTTTCTTTTTCTTCTTTTAATATATAACCACTTTCATCTAATTTTGCTTCTTTTTTATTATCTGGCTTAAATTTGAATTCTAATAATTCCCCTTCTGATATTTGTACATCTTGTCCATGTATTTTTTGAATTTCAGGATGATTTATTATTGTTGTTATTAAGCATAATTTCATTTTTTCTTCTGACATTTCATTTGAAATAATTAATATTTTTTTCTTATGAACTAGTGCTGTATATGCTGCTAAATTTATTGTTAATCTACTTTTTCCAGAGTTTGATGGCATAGCAAATGCCATCGTCTCTCCTTTTCTTATTCCTTTAAATACACTTGTTAAAATAGGAAATGGATAATTAAGTCCATTGGCTAATTCATTTTCTCCACTTTCTAAAAATTCTACTAATCCATCACTTAATACTGCTTGTTTGAACTTTTGTGTTACATTTATTTGTTCAATTGCACTAATGATTTCATCAGCTGACATTTTATCATATAATTCATAATCTGTAATTTCAACAATTCTATTTTGTATATTGCTTTCTGGTGCTTCTAAATATGCCTTTCTTAAAATAAATAATTTTCTTAACTTAGCATAAACTTTTTCTATATTGTAATTACCACTTTTAATTTCTTCTTTTATATTTATTTTCTGTTGATATGTTTCTTCTGTTTCTTTTGGAAAATTAAAGCCTTCCTTTGCTTTTTCAGAAGAATATTTTGACCCTTCATTGTACAAAATACTTTTATATAAATTAAGCATTTCTAAGTCTTCAAAAAAACAATCATCAAAAACAAAGTAATATTTTCTAATTAATTTTGGATTTATTAATAATAAACCAATATATATTTTTTCTAATTTTTTATCACTTATTTTTTTAGGATATGAACCTTCCTCACTTTTGTTTTCTTCTTCGACTTCTTCATCATATTCTTCTTCGTTTATTACATTTTCGTCGTTTTTATATTCATTTTCTTCATCATTGTTTTCTTGCTCTTCAGCTTGCTTTTTTTGTAATTCTTTCATCCTTGCTAAAGCTTCAATATACTTTTCTTTAATTAATAGTTGTCTTATCTCATGTATTTCATCTCTATTTTTTTCTGTTACTGGTATACTTCTTAGTATTTCAAAAATTTTTTCTATATTTTCCATACTTTTTTTCCTTTCGTTAATTTAATGAACAAAGGAGACGGAACAAAGGGGACGTAGAGAATTTGTTCCATTCATTTGTCATTTTTTGTAATTTTTTGTCTTATTCACTTTTTTTATATTTATTATTCAATATTATATTTATTCGACATTTTACAACTGTTTTCGACATAATTGTGGAACAAATTTTCTACGTCCCCAATGTTTCCGTCCCCAATGTCTCATTTAAGCCTTTCTATTACTTTAGCCAACATTTCTTTGTATTTTTCCAATTTATCTTTTTCTTCTTGTATTTTCTTTTCAGGTGCTTTATTTACAAAGCCTGGATTTGAAAGCATTTTTTCACATCTTGCTACTTCACTTTCTAATCTAGTCTTTTCTTCTTCTAGCCTTTTTCTTTCTTCTTCCATATCTACTAAATCTTCAAGTGGCATGTATAATTCTATTCCATCTTTTAATATGCTTATTGCATTTTCTGGTATTCCTGCTTTGTCTTTTTGAACTATTATTTTTTCTCCAAGTCCTAATTTTAAGATGAAGTCTTTTGCTTCCCAAATTTCATTTTCGTATTTTTTAGTTACAAATATTAATTCTGATTTTTTTGATGGATGAATATTCATATTTGCTCTTACATTTCTTATTTCTGTAATGATTTCTTTTATTTTTTCAACAGTTTGTTCTTCATTGTCAAATACAAATTTTTCTCTTATATCAGGCCATTTTGCAACTATTATATCGTCTGTTCCAAATACTATTAAACTTTTATATATTTCAGCTGTAACAAATGGCATAAATGGGTGTAGTAATTTAAGTGATGATGCTAAAATATGATTTAAAACATCTGTTACCGAAATTTTTTCTTCTTCATTATTACTATAAATTCTTGGTTTTACCATTTCTATATACCAATCACAGAATTCATTCCAAATAAAGTTATAAATATTATCAAGAGCTATTCCTAAATCATAATTATTAATATTTTTTGTAACATCTACTACTAATTTATCAAATTTATTTAATATCCATTTATCTTCTATTCTAAAATATTCTGGATTATAAGCTTTGTTTTTTTCAAATGCTTCATAGCAGAATTTTCTTACTTCTTCTTCATCTGCTGAATTTGCTATTACAAATTTAGCAGCGTTCCAAATTTTGTTTGCAAAATTTGATGCTTGCTCTAGCTTTTCTGGCATATATCTAATGTCATTTCCCATTGTTGTTCCTGAAAGTACTGAAAATCTTAAGCTATCCGCACCATATTGGTCTATTATTTCAATTGGATCAATTCCATTCCCTAATGATTTTGACATTTTTCTACCTTGAGAGTCTCTTACAATTCCATGAACTACAACATCTTTGAATGGATTTTTATCTGTTAATTCTAGCCCTTGTGTCATCATTCTTGATACCCAGAAAGTTATAATATCATATCCTGTAACTAACACATTTGTTGGATAAAATGTCTTATAATCTTCTGATTCTGTGTTTGGCCAACCTAATGTTGAGAATGGCCACAATGCTGAACTGAACCATGTATCAAGTGAATCTTCATCTTGATATAATTTTGTAGAACCACATTTTTCACATTTTTCTGGCATTTGTTTTGCAGCATGCATATGTCCACATTCATCACAGTAGTATACTGGAATTCTGTGTCCCCACCACAATTGTCTTGATATACACCAATCTTGAATATTATCTAACCAATTAAAATACATCTTTTCATATCTTTTTGGAACAAATTTTACTTCATCATTTCTAACTGCATCTGCCGCTCTTTTTGCTAAGTCTTTCATTGATACGAACCATTGCTCTGAAATTCTTGGCTCTATTGTATTATGACATCTGTAGCATTTTCCAACATTGTGTGTATAGTCTTCAATTTTAACTAAGTTTCCTAATTCTTGTAGTTTTTCTACTATTAGTTTTCTAGCTTCTATTGCTGGCATTCCTTTATATTCTGGAACTAAATCTCCCATAATAGAACTGTCATCAAATACTTCTATAATTTCCAAGTTGTGTCTTAGTCCTGCTTGATAATCATTTGGGTCATGTGCTGGTGTGATTTTTACACATCCTGTTCCAAATTCTTTTTCTACAAATTCATCTGCAATTATTGGAATTTCTTTATTCATTATTGGCAAGATACATTTTTTGCCAATTAAATCTTTGTATCTTTCATCATCTGGATGTACTGCAACTGCTGTATCTCCAAGCATTGTTTCAGGTCTTGTTGTTGCAACTATAATATATCTGTCTGGCTCACCTGCAATTTGATATCTGATATGCCATAAATGTGATGGTTCATCCTCATATTCAACTTCTGCATCAGAAATAGTTGTATGGCATGATGGACACCAGTTTATCATTTTTTTGCCCTTATAAATTAATCCTTTATTATATAATTTGATAAATTGTTCTAAAACTGCTTCTGATAGCCCTTCATCCATTGTAAATCTATCTCTATCCCAGTCACAAGAACATCCTAATCTTCTTTGCTGTTTTTTTATTGTTCCACCATATTCTTTAGTCCATGCCCATGCTCTTTGTAAGAATTGCTCTCTTGTGATGTCTGCTTTTGTCAATCCCTCTTCTTCTTTCATTTTTGCAACGACTTTTACTTCTGTTGCTATCGCTGCATGGTCAGAACCTGGAAGCCATAATGTGTTGTATCCTTGCATTCTTTTAAATCTTATTAAAATATCTTGTATTGTGTCGTCTAAGGCATGTCCCATGTGTAACTTTCCTGTTACATTTGGTGGTGGCATCATTATACAATAACTTTCCTTTGTTTTGTCCATACTTGGTTTAAAGTATTCTTTTTCTTCCCATTCTTGATATAACTTTTCTTCAAAATCCTGTGGGTTATATTTATCATTTAATTTTTTTCTCATTCTAATTCCTCCTCTTAGGGATTAAGGGACGTTCCTTCTTTTTCCCTCTTTTTAGGGAAAAAGGGACACTCCTTTAATCTTTATAAAATTTAATTGAATATTTGCATTCAAATATTTTGTCTCGTAACAATTCAATAATATTTTCTTTTTGTTTATAAATCTGTGTACTGTCAATTCTATCTGATGTATTTTGCCAAGGTTCAATGCAGACAAATGGTGCTTCCTTTTTTGACCAAAGTGCTAAATATGGAAATCCAGAAAAATCAAATTCTAATATTCTTTGATTTGTCTTATAATTTTGTAAAATAACTTTATTTGATTTTATATTTTTCATAATAATTGCATCATTATCAAAAGTATCTCCTTTTAAACGGATTTTATTATCTTGTAAAATATTAGGAGCTTTTTCTGTATCTATTAAACCATCTTTCAATTTTAGAAATTCTATTTCATCTTCCTGTTCTAGAAAAATAATTTCGTATTCACCATTACTATAATCACAATTGAAAGCTGGATGTCCACCTAATCCAAAATATATTGTCTTATCATCTATATTTTCAACTTGATATCTCACAGTTAAAGTATTATCGTTAACTTCATATATAACATGTAATTCAAATTTATATGGATATTTTTTTAGTGTTTCTTCGTTATATTTCAACACATAGTGATGTTTATTTTCTGTTTTTGATATTTCTTCAAATTCCATATCTCTTGCAAATCCATGTTGTGACATTTCGTAGATTTTTCCTTCTATTTGAGTTTTTAAATTTTTAAGTTGACCCACTATAGGAAATAATATTGGTGCTTGTCTTCCCCAATATATATTACCATTATTGTCTAATACTTTTGCACCTTGAAATAGTATTTCTTTTCCATCATATTGTATACTAGTTAACTCTGCTCCTAAGCTTTTTGTCTGTATCTTTAGCATCTTTCTACCTCCTTTTTATAGTTTTTGCTATTTTAATTATTTTATCTTTTGATATTTTTCGACTTTCTTCTACATATTTTACGGAACAAATTCTCTACGTCCCCATTGTTCCGTCCCCACTGTTTCATCTTGTTGATTTCAAATTGTACAAAAAACTCGCCAATATGCTATGTTTTCAAGCATAAGGGCGAGTTTTTATCTCACGGTACCACCTTAATTATTATCTATTTTTTCCTTTTTTATAGATAATTTCTCATTCTACTTTAACGCAGTATTACGTATAATCTTAATTTTATTTTCAGATTATCAACTCCAAAGCTACTTTCCATTTATCTTTATTTTAGGAGCTTACAGCCTTTGACTCCTATTCTCTTTAAATTAGTTTTAAATGTACTTCTCTTTTTCTTTGTTTTTGTATGTATTTATATTATAATACTATTATTATTTAATATGCTATAATTATATATCTTTTTTATTTCTTTGTCTAGCATTTTTAGTAAATCAAATATAGAATTTTTATGCTAATAGCCTTTTTACTACTTCACTTATTGTTTTTCCATCTGCAGCTGTTCCTATTTTTTCTTTTGCTGTTTTCATAACAATTCCCATGTCTTTTATTGATGTTGCACCTGTTTCTGCAATTACTTCTTTTACTTTTTCTTCTACTTCTTGAACAGTTAATTGTTTTGGTAAATATTCTGTCAAGATTGCTAATTCTTCTTTATTTTGATTTATTAAGTCTTCTCTACCACTTTTTTCAAAGTCAGCTTCTGCATCTTTTCTTTTTTTAGCTTCTTTTGCAATAATTTCAATTATTTGTTCATCATTTAATTCTATAGCTTTATCTTTTTCGACTTGTAAAATTGCAGCTCTTATCATTTGAACTGTATTTTTTCTAATTATATTTTTATCTTTCATACACTCTTTTAAATCATTTAATAATTTTTCTTTTAACATTATTTTTCCTTCTTTCATTAAATAATTTTGCCTATTAAATCATAATTGCTTATATTTTCTATTTTGCAATTAACAAAATGATTCAAAATATCTTCTGTTTTATATTCTTTGTCATTTTTTATATAGACTAATCCATCTTCTTCTGGTACATCTTGCATTGTTCTTCCGATAAAATATTTTTTATCAAATGATAAATCTTCTACTAATACTTTAAATGTTTTTCCAATTTTTCTTTTTAAAATTTCTTTTGATATTTTTTGTTGTTCTTGCATTATCTTTTTATATCTTGCCTTTTTAGTATTTCCATGAATTTGTTCTGGTAGCCTTGCTGCTGGTGTTCCGTCTTCTTTAGAATACATAAATGCTCCTAATTTATCAAATTTTGTTTCTTTTACAAATTCTTTTAATTCTTCAAAATCTTTTTCTGTTTCGCCTGGAAATCCTACAATCAAACTTGTTCTTAATGTAACATCTGGAATTTCTTTTCTAATTTTTGCAATTAATTTTTCTATATTTTCTTTACTTGTTTTTCTATTCATTCTTTTTAAAACTGTATTTGATATGTGTTGAATTGGAATGTCAAAATATTTTGCTATTTTATCATTATTGGCAACAACTTTTATCAATTCATCTGTTATTCCCTCTGGATAAGAATATAAAAATCTAATCCATTCAATTCCTTGAATTTCGCTTAATTTTTGAAGCAATTCTGCTAATTTACTCTCTTCATATAAATCAATTCCATATTTAGTTGTATCTTGTGCTATTACAATAATTTCTTTTATTCCTTTTTTTGCTAAAGTTGATGCTTCTTCTAATATATCTTCAATTTTTCTACTTACAAATGGTCCTCTAATATATGGAATTGCACAATATGTACATTTATTGCTACAGCCTTCTCCTATTTTTAGATAAGCATAGTTTTTTCCAGTTGTAACAACTCTGTTTAAATATTCTTCGTATGTTAACATTGGCATTGCTTCTATTTCGGATATTTTATTTGTTGATTTTGTTTTAGAATTTTCTACAATATCTCTTTTTACTAAATCTTCAACTTTATCCCATAATTTATTATATTCATCAATTTTTATCCATAAATCAACTTCTGGAATAGCCTTTTTTAAATCATCATAATACCTCTGTACTAAGCAACCCATTGCAATTAAATATTTGCATCTTCTTTTTTTATATTCAGCCATTTCTAAAATTGTATTAATTGCTTCTTCTTTTGCAGATTCAATAAATCCACATGTATTAACTACTATAATATCTGCATCTTGAGGTTCATTTACAATTTTATAATTATTATCTTTAAATAATCCGATGGTGACTTCTGTATCTATTAAGTTTTTGCTACATCCTAGTGATATAAATCCTACATTCATATATTTCTCCTTTTTAGCCAAGAAAGATATTTCTTAATGGTAGTTTCTCTCGCAAGAACTGTCCCTGTGGGACATTATGTGTTTTCTTGTCATTTCCATTAAATCTAACTTTGTAAATCCTTCTACTTGTGTTTTTGCTCTATCATTTTTTAAGTTTTCTATTAATAATTTTTGTATTTTTTCTTTATTTTCATTATTATTCATATCTATATAATCAATTATTACTATTCCACCTATGTCTCTTAGTCTTAATTGTTTTGTTATCTCTATTGTTGCTTCTTCATTAACTTTATAAATTGTTTGTTCTACATCTTTTGTTCCTGTGTATTTTCCAGTGTTTACATCAATTGCTGTTAATGCTTCTGTTTTGTCTATTGTAATAAAACCACCACATTTTAGCCATATTTTTCTATTTTGCAATTTTTCTATTTGTTTTTTTGTATCATAAATATCTAATATTTCTTCTTTTTTGAATTCAATTTTTGCTTTTTGCAAATATGCATTTTCTTTTTGCAATTTTAATAATCTGTTATACTCTTTTTCATTATTAGTCAAAATTCTCTGTAATGAATTATCTGGTAAATCTAAAGTCATTTTCTCTATAATATTTTCTGATTTATAAATTAATTTTGGTTCTTTTGTTTTCGCTTCTTGCTGATATTTTTCTTTTATTTTTTTCCATTTTGATTCTATGTATTTTATATCTTCTATTATTTCTTTTTCTTTACCAATTGCTGATGTTCTTATAATTGCTCCATTTTCAGAAGTAATATTTTCTTTTACTAATTTTATTAATCTTTCTTGTTCTTTTTTATCTTCAATTTTTTGTGAAGCCGTTATTATATCTGTATCTGGCATAAGTGCAATATATTTACTTGGAAGATTTATATGTGTAGATACTCTTGCTCCCTTTAAAGCATTACTATCTTTTTTTACTTGTACTAATATAGCATCATTATTTTTTATTATTTGGCTGATTTCTATATTACTGTTTTTCTCATTTTTTACATTATTTTTTGTTTCATCAATTTTTGGTAATAAATCTTTTAAATGAATAAAGCTATTTTTTTCTGTTCCAATATCTACAAATGCAGCTTGCATTCCTTTTATTACATCTTTTACAATCCCTATATAAATATTTCCTTCTTTTCTTAAATCATTTCCTTCGTCTATATAATATTCTACTAAATGTCCATTTTCTAGTAATGCAATTTCTTTATTTTCTGTATTTTTGTTGATAAAAATTTCTAGCATTTAATTTCTCCCTCTTATATATTTGGTAATTTTATATCTAAATATAAAGTTTTATTATTTTTTTCAGTTGCTTTTTTCCATGATATTTAATTAAATTTATTCATTGCAATATCTATCCCATTTTTTAAAATCTCTTCAACTGCTTCTGCTGCTTTTTTTACTCCTTGAATAAGAATCTTTTCTTCATCTTCTGGTATTTTTCCTATAACATAATTTATCATATCATTTTTATGTTCTGGCTGTCCAATTCCAACTCTTATTCTTGGAAAATCTTCTGTTTTTAATTCATTTATGACTGATATCATCCCTTTGTGTGAACCTGGTCCGCCCTTTTTTCTGATTCGAATTTTTCCTTTTTCTGTATCTATATCATCATATATTACTATTACTTTTTCCGGTTCTATATTATAAAAATCAACTACTTCTTTTACTGATTCTCCACTTAAATTCATAAAAGTTTGTGGTTTTAATAAAATAACTTTTTCACCTTGTATTATACTTGTTTCATATAAACTTTTAAATTTTGTTTTAGTAATATTAATATTATTTTTTTTTGCAATTTCGTTTATTGTGTCAAATCCCATGTTATGTCTTGTATGTGCATATTCATTTTCTGGATTTCCTAACCCTACTATTAAATACATTTTTCTCTTTCCTTTTTATTTATTTTTTACTTATCTATTTTACATTGTTTTGGGCTTTTTTTCAAGTAATTAATAAAAAATAGTGAGATTTCCTCCCACTATTTCATTTTTGAATAAATAACATATTTTATTTTTAACCTGTTCTTTATTTTTCTAACCATATTTCATATAAATATCCATGAGATTGATTGAAACCATTAGATATATAATATGATGATTGTAAAGATTCAATATCATGAGTTAATATTAATAATTCTGCTGTTTTTCCGGTAGATGAAACAGTTACGGAGTTATCTGGAACATATGAAGATCCCCATGTTTTACTTGTGGTTGTTGCCATAAGTCTTCCAGCCGAATCATTTGTTGCCCAACTTGCAACTTGTCCATATGACTTTAAATATTTGTATTGTGTTAAATCTATTGAATTTACGGTGAAGACTCCTCCTCCTCCATATCCTGCGTTACAATCAATATAAATATTGTCATTATTAAATGTTGCAGAAAATCTTCTTCCTGTACGTGCATATTTTTCATATCCACCTGTTATGCTAGTAAATTGATTTCCATAATAATACAAATATAATCTTTCTATTGCGGTTATTTCACAGGAATCTGTATATTCAATTCCTATTTTTGTTTTAGCTGTACATGTTATTGTAGCTATTCCTGGATTTATAAACTTTATCTTTCCATTTTGATTAACTGTAACTATGTTTTCATCTGAACTTTTCCATATTATTTGAGCAGAATATGGTTTTTCTTCTATATCTATATTATATTCTGTTTTACTTTCAATCTTATTTCCATTATTTCCTAATACTTCTTCATTTTGAATTTTTATTAATTCAATTTTATCTTCTTTTAGGCTTATATTTCCTGTATCTGATTGATATGTTCCACTACTAATATTTCCGATAGATATTGTTCCATTTCCTCCATTTCCTCCAATTAATTCATCAGCAGATCCTTTTATTTTTCCCCCTTTGGCTTCTATTGGTCCAGTGCAAGTTATATTATTTTTATAAAATATATTTATGCTACCTCCTCCTGAACTTCCACCACTTATCATTGTATAAAGAGTACCTTTTGATCCATTTGATTCTATTTTTCCTGTATTATTTATATTGTCAGAATATATTATTAGTAGACCTCCTGTTCCGTTTTCTCCTGCTCCATCTATAGCATTTCCACTATCATTTTGTCCACCATTTCCTCCAGGATTTCCTGCTCCTCCTCCTGCTAGTCTTGATGCCCATGATGAACTATATCTATATCCTATTCCGTCTCCACCTTTTCCTCCAGTTGAGCTTCCATCTTCAGCTTTAATTTTACTATAACAATTTATATTACATCCGCCTCCACCGGCTCCTCCTGAATATGAAGTTCCATTTCCTCCTGCACCAGAAACTGCAATTGGATCTGCATCTGAAGCGTTAGCAGCACCTGAGCCTCCTCCTCCTGTTTGTCTTCCATTTCCTACATATCCATTAATTCCATTCCCAGATTGATTCTCATGTTTCGTTATACTTTCTCCTCCTGTTGCTCCAACTGCTGGAATATATTCATAGCTATTGTCTAAATTTTGCCATAAATATACATTTTCTCCTTCTGCTTTTGCGCCTCTTGCCGTCATACTTACTATACCATTATTTGTTAAGGTTCCTGTACAATATATCATCATTCCTTTTGGTCCACCATACCCATCATCGCTTTTGCATGCTGTTAATGTTATACCTTCATTTATTGTTAAATTTCCTTTTACCTTCAATACCACCATATTTTTTGCGTTTTCATTTTCTGTTGCTACATCTGTCGTTTTACTTCCAAATTCATATACATTATTTGATAAAGTAGCTCCTTCTATATTAGATATACCATCTAATATTAAGTTTCCATTATATATAATTGTGTGTATGTTATACTCTACTATTTTTTCTGTTCCTTCATTATCCTTTACTTTTAATTTTACAGTAGAATATCCATTACTTTGTATTTCCGATATCTTACTTATTAAGCTTTCTGTTTTTTCTTCATTATTTTGTATTTCTTCTACACTTATTATTTTTAGTAATTCTCTATCTATTAAAAAAGTATATTTTTTTATTAATACATTATTTTCATTTATTTGTGCTCCACTAATTTTTGAAATTATAAATTGATTTAAAAAATCATTAGAATTATACTTTTCATTTTGCTGTTTTTCTATTGCAGCTTCTATTAACACACTCTCTAATTCTTCTTTGGCTTGCATCTTTTGTGTTTGATCTTTTGCCTTTATAGCTTTATACAATAATCCATTTTCTGTTAACTGTGAGATAGTCACTCCTGCAAGGATTAATAGAATTATTATAGTTATAATTAATGCAATTAATGTGATACCTTTACTGCTATTTTTCATTTATATTTCCTCCTATGTATAATTTTTTATTTTTCCAACCATATTTCATATAAATATCCATGAGATTGATTGAATCCATTAGATATATAGTATGATAATTGTAAAGATGTAATATCATGAGTTAATGTTAATAAATCTGTTTTTCTTCTGGTAGATGAAACAGTTACAGAGTCTGCTGGAATATATGAAGATCCCCATGTTTTACTTGTGGTTGTTGCCATAAGTCTTCCAGCCGAATCATTTGTTGCCCAACTTGCAACTTGTCCATATGACTTTAAATATTTGTATTGTGTTAAATCTATTGAATTTACGGTGAAGACTCCTCCTCCTCCATATCCTGCGTTACAATCAATATAAATATTGTCATTATTAAATGTTGCAGAAAATCTTCTTCCTGTACGTGCATATTTTTCATATCCACCTGTTATGCTCATTTTTCATATCCACCTGTTATACTAACAAATTGATTTCCATAATAATACAAATATAATCTTTCTGCTGTAGTCACCTTACAGGAATCACTATATTCAATTCCTATTTTTGTTTTAATTGTACATGTTATTATAGCTGTTCCTGAATTTATAAACTTTATCGTTCCATTTGGGTCAACTGTAAATATGTTTTCATCTGAACTTTTCCATGTTATTTGATCCGAAGTTGTTCTTTTTATAATTTGTAACTTATATTCTATTAATTCCTGTACTTTTTTTTGGTTATTTCCTACTACTGCTTCATTATTTAATATTTTTACTAATTCAATATTGTCTTCTTGTATTTCGATCATTTTGTGTAACTTCCATCAACATCTATTTTTTCATAGGCTCCTGTTTTTATACTTCCTACTGTAATTGTTCCAGCTCCTCCAGCACCACCAGTCTTAAGATATCCTTTAGTAGCAATTCCTCCATATGCACTAATTGTTCCATTATTATTATAATTTTCATTATAAAATAAATTTATAGAACCTCCTCCACTTGATCCTCCTGTAACAGTTTCATATATGGCACTCACACCATTTGATTCTATTAGATTATTATTATTGATTTTATTTCCATATATTATTAAAAGTCCACCTGTTCCGATTTTTACTTCCAGGATTTCCTGCTCCATTGTTATCACTATAGCTTCCAGTTCCCCCAGCACCACCGATTTTCCTGCCCTGCACCTGCGGTGTCCGCTACAATTGTACATACAGCTCCTCCTCCTGTTCCACCAGAATATGATGTTCCTTGTGATCCTGCACCTGAAGTTCCATATTCTGAATAGCAGGATCCAGAGCCACCGCCTCCTGTTTGTCTATTAGTACCACTATTTCCAATGTTTCCATTAGCCCTTGTAGGAACTTTTTCACCTCCATTAGCTCCAACTGCTGGAATATATTCATAACTACTATTTGTATTTTTCCATAAATATACATTTTGCCCTTCTGCATATGCTCCTCTTGCTGTCATACTTATTGTTCCATTATTAGTTAATGTTCCTGAACAATAGATCATCATTCCTTTGGGTCCACCATATCCATCTTTGCTTGCATAGGTTGTTAATGTCGTACCCTCATCTATTGTTAAATCCCCATTTATTTTTAACACTATCATATTTTGTGCATAATCATTTTCTGTTCCGACATCTTCTTCTATTCCGAATACAGTATCTGCTGTTATATTAATATCTTCATTGAAATTGTAAACTTTAGTATTATATGTTTCATCATTTACTATTATTTCATATTTTCCATTTATAAAGTCATTTTCTTTTATTGCATTTAATAGGCTCTCTGATTTAATGCTTTTTGCAATTGTATTTACTTCTGAATTTATAGGTATATTTTCATTATATATTACCTTATTACCTAGTTTCTCATTTTCTGCTTTCATTGATATAGTTACAGTATTATCATCATTTATTAATCCATTTTGTATCAAATCATAATCCACTATAGAAAATTTTGTTCCACTCATCCAGTGGCTATTTTCTCCTAATCCTATTTTATATAAAATTTCATATCCTTCTAATTCTATTTTATTATTTAATTCTATAACTTCAAATCCTTTTTTATCTGTTACAACATTTATTCCAATTGTGCTTTCTTTTATTGCTGCATTGTCTATATATAATATTTTTTCTTGTTCATTTTTTTCCTTTTCTTTAATTTTGAATATATTTTCTTCTTCTTTTTTAGCTATATAATCTATTTTCATTTGTTTTTTTTCATTTCCAAATATTTTACTTCCATCTGGTTTTTCTATATATTCTATTCCATTCTCACTATTGATACTTATTAGTACTTTTATATTTTCTTGATCTTGATTATCATAAACAACATATGAAAATAAAGGAAGTACTTTAATTTCTTCATTTTCTTGTTTTATTTTTATGCCTAGTATATCCTTTATCAGTTGAGAATTAATGGCAATATATGTAATCATTAATATTGTTAACATTATAATTATTGCATTTATAAGTTTCACCTTACTAATTTTAAATTTTTTCATTATTTTTTCTCTCCTTTCGTGCATTCAATTAAACTCATTGATCATAATGTTATCATTTGTTTGAATGCATGTCAATGCATTTTTTTGAATTCGTGATATTATTTTTTTAAATATGTTTAGAGAGGTGATTTTTATATGTATTTGAGAAGATTAAAAGATTTACGAGAAGATAAAGATCAAAAGCAAATTGCAATTGCTGAACTTTTAAATATTACTAGACAACAATATAGTTTATATGAAACTGGTAAAAGAGATTTACCTATTAAATTCTTAGGTATTCTTGCAAAATTTTATAATACATCAACTGATTACATTTTAGAATTAACAGATAATATAAAACCATATGAAAGAACAATTAAAAAATGAGACAAAATTGGTTTGTCCAAATTGTCTCAAATTTCATCAAATATTTTCTTTATTTTATCATTATAATAAATAGCACCACAAGGTTTAATTTCTTTCCCTATTTTCACTTGAACATTCATATTATTTCTGTCTCCAGTAAAATATTTTATTGCGTTTCTTAGTTTTTCTTTTTGTTCTTCAGAAAAGTTTGTTATATCTATACTTAAAATGTCTTGTTTTTGTTCTCCAAATTCTTTTATATCATTTGCAATAATTGTTGCTGAATCATCTTCTCTTATGCTTAATCTTCCTGTTACAGTTACTATATTTTCTTCTATTAAGCTTTTACTACTGTTTATTACAGTATTTTCAAATGCAATAATTTCAGCTGTTCCATATAAATCTTCTATAGTGATAAATGCCATTATTTTATTATTTTTTGTGTATTTTTTCTTTATTGATGTTATTATTCCTGCATATGTTACTTTCTGACCGTCAACAAATTTCGCTTTAGTTCTAACTTTTTGTTCTTGACTTCCATCTTCTGTTTGTGAACTACTATTTTGTTCATTTATCTCTGCTAAGTCTAATGTGTTTATATTTGTTTGATGAATAATTTGTTCTCTTAATTTTTCAAGTGGATGCCCTGATATGTATATACCAAGCATTTCTTTTTCCATTGATAATAAGTCTCTTTCCTGGAATTCTCCATGCTCTTCAAATTGATATTTATTTTTTTCTAGTTCTTCTTTTTCTTTTTCTGTTCCTATGTCAAACATTGTGACTTGTCCATCCCAACCCTTTTTATTGTTATTTTGGATTGTGTCTACAATATTTTCAAATGACGCTAAAAGTGTAGACCTAGTTTGTTCAAACTCTTCAAATACGCCTGCTTTTATTAAACTTTCAATGCATTTTTTATTTACTTGTTCGTCTGCTATTCTTTCACAAAAGTCTGTAAAGCTCTTATATGGTCCATTTTCTTTTCTTTCTCTTACGATGTTTTCAACTGGTACTGTTCCAACATTTTTTATACTTCCAAGTCCGAAACGAATTTTTCCATGTCTTGTTGCTGTAGTTTTTGAATTGTCATCTATATAATTTTCTGCATTGTCTATTTCAACTGTGAATTTTTCTTCACTTTTATTTATTTCAGGTCTTAATATTTCAATTCCTAATCTTTTACATTCATCTATATATTGTGGGACTTTGTCTAAATTTCCTAAATAGCTATTTAATGTTGCAGCCATAAGTTCTGCTGGATAATATGCTTTTAAATATGCTGTTCTATATGATACAACTGCATAACATGCTGCATGTGATTTATTGAAAGCATATTTTGCAAATTCTGCCATTTCATCAAATATTTTGTTTGCAGATACTTCATCAATTCCATTTCTTACACATCCAGGTACTTCTATATTTCCATTTTCATCTACTTGTCCATGTATAAAAACTTCTCTTTCCTTTGCCATAACATCAAGTTTTTTCTTTCCCATTGCTCTTCTTACTAAATCTGCTCTACCTAAAGAATATCCTGCTAAATCTCTAACTATTTGCATAACTTGTTCTTGGTATACCATACAACCATATGTTACATTTAATATTGGCTCTAGGCTAGGATGTGTATATTCATTATGACCCGGATTTTGTTTTCCTCTTATATATCTTGGAATTTGATCCATTGGTCCTGGACGATATAACGAAACTCCAGCAATTAAATCTTCCAAACAGTCTGGTTTTAGTTCCTTCATAAAGTTAGTAATTCCTTGAGATTCAAATTGAAAAATTCCTAATGTATTTCCATCTTGCCATAACTTATAGACCTTTGGGTCTGACATATCTTTATCAAATTCAACATCTATTCCATAATTTTTCTTTACCATTTCAATTGTATTTTGAATTACTGTTAAGTTCCTTAGACCTAAAAAATCCATCTTTAAAAGTCCTAGTTCTTCAAGTGTTGTCATTATGTACTGAGTGTTTATTTGTCCATCTCTTACATATAGTGGTACATATGTGTCTACTGGATCTTTTGTAATAACTACACCACACGCATGTGTTGAAGCCTGCCTTGGCATTCCTTCCAAAGCCATCGCAATATCTAATATTTTTCTTACTTGTTCGTCATTATCATATCTTTCTTTTAATTCTCTGTTTTGTTCTAATGCCTTTTTTATTGTTATATGAATTTCATTTGGTATCATTTTTGCTAAACTATCTGCCTCTGCATATGGATAATCCAAAACTCTTGATACATCTCTTATTACCATCTTAGCTGCCATTGTTCCAAAAGTGATAATTTGTGATACATGGTCATGACCATATTTTTCTGATACATAATCAATTACTTCTTGTCTTCTTTCATCTGAAAAGTCAACATCAAAATCAGGCATACTAATTCTTTCAGGATTTAAAAATCTTTCGAAAAGTAATCCATATTTAATAGGGTCAATATCTGTAATTTCAATTGCATATGCTAATATAGACCCTGCACCTGAGCCTCTACCAGGTCCTACAGGGATTCCATGTGTTTTGGCATAATGGATAAAATCCCATACTATTAAATAATAATCAACATATCCCATTTTTTTGATAATAGAAAGTTCATATTCTGCTCTTTTTTTGACTTCTTCTGATAATTCTGTTCCATACCTTTTTATTAAGCCATCATCACATAATTTTTTAAGATAATCATAATGTGTTGGGTACTCTGGTGGCACATCATAATTAGGTAATATTGTATGTCCAAATTCAAACTCCACATTACATTTTTCTGCTATTTTTACGGTATTTTCAATAGCATCTGGAAAAGCTTTAAAATATTCTGACATTTCTTCCGGAGATTTTACATATAATTCTTCTGTATCAAATTTCATTCTGTCTTCATCACTCATCCTTTTACCTGTCTGAATACATAACAAAACTTCATGATTATAAGCATCTTCTCTTTTTAAATAGTGAGCATCATTTGTT
This sequence comes from Clostridium sp. CAG:575, assembly GCA_000435535.1. Lineage (GTDB taxonomy): Bacteria > Bacillota > Clostridia > TANB77 > CAG-508 > CAG-269. The sequence continues at coordinate 37,156 of FR884542.1, forward strand.
GCAACAATTGGAATATTTAGTTTTCTAGCTAATTGGATTAATTTTTGATTTGCTAATACTTGTTCTCTTATTCCATTATTTTGAATTTCTATATAATAATCTTCTCCAAAAACACTTTTATGCCAAAGTGCAATTTCTTCGGCTTTTTCTGTTTGACCATTTAGTAGTGCTTGATTAACCTCTCCTGCTAAACATGCACTTAAACATATTAGTCCTTCATGATATTTTTCTAATATTTCTCTATCTATTCTTGGTTTGTAATAATACCCTTCTACAAATCCTAAAGATACCAATTTACTTAAATTTTTATAGCCTTCATTGTTTTTAGCCAACAAAATTAAATGATAATAGTGATTATCTATTCCTGGCTCTTTTTGCATTCTTGAACGTGGTGCAACATACACTTCACATCCTATAATTGGTTTTACTCCTTCTTTTTTGCATGCTTTATAAAAGTCAATTACTCCATACATTACACCATGGTCTGTAATTGCTATTGAATCCATTCCTAATTCTTTTGCTCTAACTGGTAAATCTTTTATTCTGTTTGCTCCATCTAATAAACTAAATTCACTATGTATATGTAAGTGTACAAAATTTGACATTGCTTTTTCTCCTTTTTATATTGCTATTATAATGTATTTTTTTAAGAGTTTCAAGTGGAAAATAAAAACATGTCTATCTATAAAAAAGCGAGTATGAAATAATTTCCATACTCGTTTTTTAGGAAACATAATTTATAACACATTAGTGACAATATTCTGATATTTTTAAGTATGTAGATTTGTCGTCTTCAAAGATGACACTTCTTTCTCTGGCACTGACATCACCTACCCAAATTTGTGAAATATTTTTGTGTTTATTTCTATCAAAATTAATATATATTTCTTTGATATTCTCACTTTTTTTCAATTTTTGCTTTAATTTCTCCAAATCTTTAATATCTATTTTCACTTTTTTCTTATACAATAAATTTCCTCTGATCCATTGCAGTTCAATATTTTCATCCATTTATTTTTCCTCCTTTAGTTATTCAAAAGCTATAATTCATTTTTTGGAGGTCCAATAAATACTGCCCTCCGAAAAAACGAAAGGCTCTACTACCTTTTATGTCACCTATTATAACATCTTATATTTCAATTTTCAAGTAAAAATCATAAATATTAAAACCAATTTGTTATTCGCTAATAAAAAAGTAACACGATTAAAAATAATTTAATATTTAACCGTGTTACCTTTGTATGTATCAAAATCATAATAAGAAACTTTTTGTATTATTCCTTAATCTATTTTTTGATACATTTTGTTTCTTATTTTAATACTCCGTAAAGTTCTGCTAATTTTTCCCATACAATCTTGTGATGGTAAATAATCGCAAGTCCTTTACACTCTCCTGAGATGGTTCCTAAGTATAAACATTTAACTGGCTCTGTACTGTCCCAATTCACATATAACTTCTCTGTGATTGGAATATAATGGGTCAACTGCTTAGAAATTGTATTATTTTCCGGATAATCATATATAAATCCTTTGAATATTTCTAAAACATACTGTCTGTCCATTTGCTTACTATAATTTTCTCCATTAAACCTCCATAAAAATCTTATGTTCTTTGATATTTCCACTTTTTCTTTTGGAACTTCCTGTAAAAATATCCAAAGGCAACTTTTAGGAAGCTCTATTTGAAATTTACTTCCATCTGCAAACCAGTAGTCTAATTTAAAGATTTTCAAGTTATCTTCAGCATAAAATAGAATATCTTCCGAAAGTTCCACTGCCTCAATTAAATTTACAATCTTTTGTACAATGATTGTCTTACTTTCAGCTTCCTGCGTCCAATTTTCACAATAAGCTTCAAAGTGAAAATCCTCACATTTTTTGAACGTTTTTAAATTATTTTCCAATTCCCGCCGCAATAAGCATGTTAAATCATTTCTTTTTACTTCCCGAAAATACTCCTTATTTTCTTCTTTCCATCTCATTCTAACTACATCTTTTTTATCCATAATTTTTTCCTCCTTTTTTAGATAAAT
>FR884542.1:39257-43291 GCA_000435535.1 Clostridium sp. CAG:575
CAAATAATTTGAAAGGTTTGTATTATCCTTTTGTTATAATATTATATTAACTTCATTGTAGATTTATTACTATTGTATTACTTTTATTTTTTATATTTTCTCTTAGTAAACGTTTTTTACTTACTCTTACTTACCTCACTTACTTTTACTTACAAAACCTATGATTTCCGATAGTTACAGTTACAGGTCTTGACCAAATCCATTTATTTGTTGCTGTAGATGGATTAAAATAGTATATTGCACCATAACTTGGGTCCCACCCATTTAATGCATCTTGTGCAGCTTTTCTTGCTGTTGAATTAGGTGTTAAATTAATTTGTCCATCACTAACTGCATCAAATGCACCGGTTTGATAAACGACTCCTGATAAAGTATTTGGAAACGAACTGCTTTTTACTCTATTCAAACATACAGCACCAACAGCCACTTGCCCTGTATATGGTTCTCCCCTTGCTTCTGAGTAGATTACTTTTGCTAATAAATTCAAATTACTATTATAACTTGATGATGAACTACTTGAACCTGATGAGGTCATAATTCCCATTGCTCTTAGTGTTGCTGGCCCTGCAATCCCATCAACTGTTAATCCATTTTTTCTTTGAAAATATTTTACTGCATTAACTGTTTGTGTTCCATATATTCCATCTATATTTCCCGAATAATATCCCCATCTTTTTAATTTTGTTTGTATTTGCGTAACTTCTGTTCCTCTTGAGCCATATTTAGAAAGTGTTTCTGCCGTACTTTCTTTTTGATAAATACTTATTCCTATTATTATTGATGATATAAATAAAATCGATAAAACTATAATAAAAACTGTTCTGTTTTTTGTTTTTAACATAAAATTCAGTTCCTTTCATTATTAAAATATATTGATATCTTTAATTTTTTGTATTAGTCATGCTTCATTTTATGATATTTTTCTTTACTAGTTTTATCCTTTTTTGTTTTTTTATACATAAACAAATAAAAAGCTACCACTTTTTAAAAGTGATAACCTTAATTTCTATATAATTTAAATAGTTTATTATTATTTTTATGTCTCTTTTTGCCTTTATTTTTTTTAAGATGTATAAAATTTTTGTGATAGATTTAAAATAAAGTAAATTTTTATTAATTCTTTTGTAATTTTAAATTTGGAATCGCATTTAAATCTAATGAACTTCTATTTCCTTCTATAAAATTATAGTAACCAGCAGAAGCAATCATAGCAGCATTATCTGTACATAATTTTAAATCTGGCATATAAACTTTTATGCCAATATCTTGTAATTTTAAAAATTCGTTTCTAATATAACTATTTGCTGAAACTCCTCCAGCTAAAGCTACTGTAGAAACATTAATTTGTTTTAATGCCTTTTTTGTATTTTCCATTAATATTTCTGTTACTGTTTTTTCAAAACTTGCACATAAATCAGCTTTGTTAATATCAGGTGTTTTATGATGTAAATTGATTACCGCTGTCTTTATACCACTAAAACTAAAATCCAAATTTTCAAAATGAGTTTTTGGTAATTCTATACTATTAGGATTTCCATCTTTTGCAAGTTTATCTATTTTAGGTCCACCAGGATAGCCAAGACCAACTACTCTTGCAACTTTATCAAATGCTTCTCCGATTGCATCATCTCTAGTTTTTCCTAAAACTTCAAATTCTGTGTAATTTTTAACATAAACAAGTTGAGTATTTCCACCAGACATCATTACACACAAAAATGGTGGTTTTAATTCTTTATATGTTATATAATTAGCAGCAATATGACCTTGAATATGATTCACTCCAACCAAAGGCTTATCTATTGCAAAGCTTAATGCCTTTGCATATGAAAGTCCAACCAATAAAGCGCCAACCAAACCAGGACCATATGTTGGAGTAATTGCCTCAATATCATCAAACGTCACATTAGCATCTTTTAATGCCTTTTGGGTTACTCTTGAAATTGCTTCTATATGATTTCTTGACGCTATTTCTGGCACAACTCCACCATATTTTTCATGTATTGGTATTTGAGTATCTATTACATTTGATAAAATTTCTCTTCCATTTTTAACAACTGCCACTGAAGTTTCATCACAACTTGATTCTATTCCTAAAGTTAATATATCCTTTTCCATATTTTCTCCTATTTATAATCCAAATATTAATTTTCCTAATGCCAATATTCCTTTTGAAACCCAATTAATTGCTGGTGTAATAATTGTTCCCGCTATTCCTGTTATCCAAATTAATACAAATACAATATAAAATATTTGCTCATTGTTAACAAAAAATTCTTTTGCTTTGTATGGTAAAAATGGCATTATTATTTTTGAACCATCTAATGGTGGTAATGGTATTAAGTTAAATACTCCTAACCCTATATTTATTGAGATTGTAGTTCTTATTAATAAAACAATTACTACTCCAACTGTTGATGTCATAAAAGACAAACTAGCAAATTTATATATTGCACAATATATTAATGTAAATATTATTGCTAATATAAAGTTCATTAATGGACCTGCTAATGATACAATCGCTTCTCCTTTTTCCATTGAAATCTTTCTTGTATAATTTCTTGGGTTTACTTCTACTGGTTTTCCCCAACCGAATCCTGCAACTAGTAACATTAATGTTCCTATTGGGTCCAAGTGGGCAAATGGATTTAGACTAAGTCTTCCTTGACTTTTAGCAGTATCATCTCCTAATTTGTATGCAGCATATCCATGTGCAAATTCGTGAAATGTTATTGCAATTAATACTCCTGGTGCACTTATTAATAGTCCTAATAATTCTCCTGGATTCGTTATATATTGTATTACTACAAATAATAGCATTATTCCTGCTATTATGTACATTGTTCTTTTATCAAATGAAAAATTGAACATTCTTTTCTCTCCTTTGTTTATTCACTTTTCTCTAACATTTTTATTTCTTCAATTTGGTCTTTTCTTGAAACGTAATCTTTTTCAGATACTTCTGTTACCCAATTACAGTCTTTCATTCCATATTTGTATAATAACTGTTTATCATAAGATAGAGCTTCCACATTAGGATGCATTATTGCATGTGTTGTTCTATCAATATATCCATCATCATTAGCTGTATATGCAAAATGTATTTGATAGACCTGTCTCTCACATTTTTCCTTATTTAAATATCTTTCTAAAAATTCTTCTATATTTTTCTTGTAGATATGTGCTTGACAATACAAATGACACATATCTATACATACTTTTATATTTTCACTATTTAAATATTCACAAAGTTCTATTACAGAACAATTTTGTTGTTCTTCCATCATATAAATATTTTCAAAAAGAATTTTTGTATTTGTGTTTTTCATGATTTTTTTTGATTTTTCTAATACTGGAATTATTGATAGTCTTGCTTGGCTCATTAATAATCTTGTATGTTCAACTATATTTATTTTTACTTTATATTTTTTAGACAATTTCACTATTTCTTTTATTTGTTTCAAAAATATATTCTTATCTTTTAATAAAACAATTTCAAGTTCATAATTACATAATGGTGGATGTATTGTTATTTCTTCAATATTAGGGAATTTTTTTAATATTCTTTTAATTGGTTCTTCTATTTGAAAGTCTACTAATTCATCATCTGATTTTTGGAAATATTGTATTTCTATTCCTCTATATTTGTTTATTGTTTCTTCAAACTTTTCTAGTCCTTCCAGTTTTTCGTTAGTTTTTGGATAAATTTTCATTTTTATTTTTTCCCTTCGTAATAGTAAATTAGTATTATAATTCTTGAACTTTTAATTTAAAGGTTTCATCGTTGGGAATAATAATACATCTCTAATTGAAGCTGCATCTGTTAGCAACATTACCAATCTATCAATTCCGATACCAAGTCCACCTGTTGGAGGCATTCCATATTCAAGAGCTTGAATAAAGTCTTCATCCATCATACCAGCTTCTTCATCTCCGGCATTTCTTGCTTCTACTTGTTTTTTAAATCTTTCATATTGATCAATTGGATCATTTAATTCTGAGAACGCATTTCCATATTCTCTTCCACCAATAAATAT
>FR884543.1 GCA_000435535.1 Clostridium sp. CAG:575
ATATATTCCATATCGTTCTCTCGCTAAAGCTGTATAATATAACTTTTTTAATTTTTTTTGTTTATCATCAATATTATTTAAATCATTATTAACATATTCTTTTATTGATTTCTCTGAATTTTTTAAACTATTATTTTGAGTAACTATAGAATCATATGATAAAGTTCCTGTTACTGGAAAATAATAAGTGTTATTACCTTCCGTCTTTTGTACTGTTCTCCTTTCTAAATTTACATTATATACTCCTACTTCGATATTTTGTTTCCATAAATCATTTTCTGTTACTCTATGAAACACACTATCAGTTGTTTTTATATAAATAGAATCTTCCATTACAACATCTTCATTTTTAGTATTTGTAACAATTGCATATCCATTATATATTTTTCCACCTATATTAATTCCTTGCATAAAACTTATCATAGATATGTTATCCATAATTTTATCCCAATCAGTATCTTTTAATTTAGGCATCTGAAAACTTAATCCAGAATACGCATTAAAGTTTGATATTGCAATTGATAAATTTCTTTCAATTGCATGTTTTATTACTTCTATTCTATGAAGATTAAAATTAGAAGTTTCTGACTCTATGTTAGAATTAAAATTAAATATTTTACCATTAACATGATATGGCTTATCATCACTGTCATCTTTATAAGTATTTCCATTTTCATCTACTATATCAGTTATCTCTATTTTATCTAATCCATATTTTTTCATAAATTGTTTTAATTCAAATGCTTCTTTATAATATTCTTGAGCATTTTTATTATTTGTTATATCATTTGTATCAAAACCACTTTGTGTCATCTTCTCACCTTTTATAACAGAAAACACATTATTATCTATGTAATATTTTGTTCCAGCTTTTTTTATATATGGATATGTTTCTATACTATTGCTATTAGCTAAATAAACGTTTTCTTTTAAGTTATCGCCATACTCAGCATCTATTTCAATATTTTTATAAGAAACTTTATTTGTATCTTCATTATACTCTACATCATCTAATAAATATCCATATTTGCTAACAGTTTTTGTTGTTCCATTATTTTCTTGTACAGTTCCTTGTATTTGTATATAGTTATCTAAAGAATATGTTATTGTAACATCAAATTTGCCATTTCTTTTATATCTGCAACTATAATATACATAAGGTTTTAATCCATATATTTTTTCTCCTTCTTCAAAAGTAAACTGTTTACCTATTTGATTAATCATTGTATTTTTTATTTCATCAGTTTTTGAATCTGTATCCCAAGTATTTGTAAAAGGTGCATAAATATAATAGCCATCATACATAGTATATACTAATGCTGGAATATAATTTTGAAGAGTTGATTTTGTATAACCAAGTTCACTAAAACCTGATGAAATACTATTAAAAAATGTATTTGCTGATGCCTCTATATTTCTAATTTTAGCATTTGCAAGTTCAGATGTATCTGTTGCGTTGAAACTATTTAACTGATATGCTTTTATTGCATCATATGTAGCATCATTTAATTTTGAATCATATTTAGTTTGTAAATTAATAGTATTTATTCTATTTTGAGTATATACTTCAAGTACCAATGCTATTGGTACAATTATTATTATAAATATTACTGCTAAATTTTGAATTTTCATATTATGTTATCCTTTCTTTCGTTTGTTTATTTTCAAAATATTTATTCTAAAATAGCTTGTAATAAAAATTACAAGCCCAATATCTTTATATATTATATTATCTTCCTGTTGCAGTTACTAAACCTGCATGTGATGCTGCTATTATATATGTATCTTTTCCTGCTACTGTATAAAAAAAGTTTTTTAATTGTTGAGATATAGTTTGATTTGTATTCTTTACACTTGCTGAAAAGACATCTCCTTCTTTTAATATATATTCGCCTTTATTTTTTATAATATTCTCTATTTCAGAAGTATACACAGAATAATATACATTTTCTCCTATATTTTCACTACTACTCTCTGTCATCTTTCTTCCTGGATTTTCATCTTTTATTTTTACTTCTAGTTCAACTCTATAGTCATTTCCCGTTGAACCAATATTATCTAAGAATTTTTCATATTCATCAAGTGTTATTACTCCTGATGTTCTTACTTCATCAACAAACTCAGTAGTTGCAATATCTACTGTTAATTGTGATATATCATCTGTTCTATCTGACATTGTCAATAATGGAAATATAAACATTAAAATTACAGATAATATTATTGCAAATATAGAAGTTAATATATCATCCATTTACTTTTTCCTCCTGTGTATGTTGTTTTATTTTCCTGTTGCCGTAACTAATCCTGATTCTGTTGTTATTATTCTATATTCATCATTACCTGCTATAGAATAGAAAAAGTTTTTCATTTTCTGTGCAAGTGTTACATTAGTATTTTTTACTGTTATAGATATAATATCACCTTCATGTAATTTGTAAGTATAATTTTGAGTTTGATCTTTTAAAACTTCTTCTATTTGTGTAGTAAATACTGATGTATAGTAATTTTCACCTATTTTATCTTTAACTGATTGCAAAGTTTTTTTACCTGGATTTTCGTCTAGAATTTTGAATTCAAGAGTTACGTCATATGTATTTCCTGTATCTGACAAGTCTTTTAAAAATACTTGGTATTTATCTTGTGTTAATTTTCCCGTTGTTTTTATTTGGTTTGCAAATTCTGATGTAATTTTTTCTACTTCAGTTTGAGTTGTTGTATCAACTCTATTTGACATTGTCATTAGTGGGAATACCATCATTAGTATAGCTGCTAAGAATATTGCTACAATTGTTATTAATGAATCACTCATTTTGATATCCTTCCTTTCTTTACTATTTTACTTTATATGTTATAACTCTTTTTTTTACTTTATTTACATTTGGCTCATTTTCACTATCGTCTTGATAGTATACTCCTAAACTTTCAGTAATTGTTTTACCAGATAATTGATCATATATTGATTCACAATCATCTAATGATATATTGTTGAATTTTTTTTCAAAATTTATTTGATTACCACTAATTGAAAAATCATGATATAATATTCCACTTAAAAATTCTCCTTTTTGTTCATCTCCTGATGCTAGCTTTTCAACTTCTAAATCTAATGAATATTTTGATACTGTTGTTCCATCATTTTTTTTAATTTTATATATTGGTTTTGTTATTCCATCAAACACTATTTGGTAATTTTCCAAATATGCTCTAAAAACTGATGGAATTATTGTTTCGAAACTCACAGTGCGTTCATTTCCAATACTTTCATAGTAATATGATGTTTCTATATAAAATGTTTCTCTATCTTTATAATCAATTATTATATCAACAGATTGCCTAACTTGTCCAAAAGATACAATAATAATGGAAAGTGCTAATACAAATAATAATACGGCTCCTGCCATTTTTAAAGCTTCTGCTATATTTTCCATTATTATCTCCTTTCTTTTTTAGTCTTACATTTTGCTTACTCTATTGATATTTTACTTATAAATCCACTTTTATCATGTGCTTCAATTGTTACCTTATATGTTGTTGTTGATGAAATCTTTGATGTAGAATATGAATCTTTTGCATCATTATCACCAGACGCTGAAAGTCCTAAATTAGCATTAGATGAGTATAATATAATTCTTCTTTCATTTCCTTCTGCTTTATCACTTGCATTACTTGCATTAACTTCCTGTATTAAAGATTTTACTTGTGATCCTCTTCTATCTCCTTCATATTGAGTAAATTGATTATTAAATGTTTGTATTTCTGCTTTTGACATTCCACTATTTTTAATAGCATCTTGCCCCTGTTGAAAAACCATTACCCCCAATGATATTAATAATATTGATAACAATATTGCTCCTGCAATAATTAATGCTTTTGATGCATTTTCCATTTTTAATTCCTCCTTTGTTCTATGTATTATTATATTTTTTATACTAACCATGTTAGCAAGATTAATAACTTAAATTTATTGTGTTATTTGTTCAAATAACATATATTTAACTTTATTGGTAAAATCATGATATTTTATTTCTGTACATTTAAATTTTATATTGCCATAATATTTTACAAAATTTTGAATTCCACCATTATATATTGTTTCCATTTCATATATAGAATCATTATCCAGCATTTTTATGCTTATATTTATTGAAGTTTTATTATTATTTTGATATTTACCCTTATTGTTTTTTTCTACTTCATTTCTTTCATTACTATCTACTGCTCTATTTATAACTGTTGCTAAATCAATTCCATATACTTCTTCATTTAAATATTTTTCAAATTCTAAGTTTGCCTTCTTGGAATTATTATAATTTGCCTTATAATTTATATGCATATAAAATATACCACAAATTATAACAACTATCAACATTGCAAAAATTGCTATTTTCTTCATAATCTATCCTTTTTTATTATAACATTCTATTAACTTTATTTCAATAATTTATTAATAAAATGTTATTCTTTTAATTTTTCCATTATTATGATATTCATCTATTCTACATTTATATGTTGGTAAACTATTTCCATTTTGATTTATTAGAAGTTGTTCTCTTGTTATATAATCATTATAATTATAATTTTTGTTTTTATCTGCTAAATCTTCATTTTTAAAACATACACTTACTTGATCCTCACTTGAATCTTCATAGTATTCATTATTTTCTTTTGCATATTTTGCAATAGTTATTATATCATATATTGTCCATGTTTTTTCTTCTGTTTCATAAGAAGTAAACTGTGAATTAAATTGAACTATCTTTTGTTTCTCATTTTGTTTATTTACTTCTGCCGAAGTGGTACCAAAATCTACAAATAAGTATACTGCTAATGATATTATTAATACTCCTATTAATACTCCTGCAGCCATCGTTAATGCTTTTGATGCATTTTCCATATTTCACCTCTTACTTCTTAAATTTAAAATATAAATTTTGAATTTGCCCATTTTCATAAACTGGATCTTTTTCTAATACAAAGGTTGCTGTTCTAAACTCTGTGTATTCTTTATAATTTTTTATTTGATCAATTGTAATATTATTTTTATTTTTCCAACTTTCTCCTAATGCTTCTGTTATCTTTTTTTCGTTATCTGTTGCTCCTCTTGTGTAAATATCAGTTAATTGAGTTATTAATTTTTTATTTTTTCCATTAAATATGGTATTATATGGATCTATAATTTTTTTTAAATCATTTTGTTCATTATCCTTTGAAACAACATATGTAAGATCTTTAAATATCCCATCATTGTAACCATATTTATCTTTAAATCCTGTCATATCTACATATAAACTCATTTTTATACTGTAATCTACTGAATTTGAAACTTCATGTACAGTCTCTTTCTTGGAATTATAATCTGAAATTTTATTAGCAAGAGTAACAATATCTGACCCAGATATCCCACTATCATCTAAATATCTTTCAAAATCCATATTGAATTTGACTAATTGTGCACTTTTTTGATTACTCGATTCTGATTGTTTGTATGTGCTAATTTGATTAAACATCAATAGTAGTGCACCTATTATAAGTAATGCAATTAAAATTCCACCAGCCATAAGTAAAGCTTTTGAAGCATTCTCCATATATTAGCACATCCTTTCCATCAATTTAATTTTTTATAATATAATCTAAATATACTTTATAGTGTTGATGATGACATTGAACCCATTGTTGTAGACATACTTGTAAGTCCTATAAATACTAGTGGGATAATTAAATATCCAACAAATAAGCAAACCATTGGTGCAAATCCAATTACTTTTCCAATCATTCCTTTTCTTTTTATAAGTCTTTCATTAGACTCTTTTCTTTTATCCCTATAATATTCTCTTTCTGAATCTAATTCGTCAAATGCATCTTTTATTGGTATTTTTTCTACAGCTGCTTGCATACTTTCTACTAGTCTTATTAATGGCATGTATGATATTTCATTTTTCATTTCTTCTAATGCTTCCCATGCTCCTGCTTCATAGTTATTTACACATTTTGTAATTGAACTTCTAAATATATTAGAATATCTTTCTAGCCATTCCAAAATCATTTCGACATTTATTCTTTCTATTCTCATTAACATTAATATTATTGTTTGGAATTGCATAACTTCATCTTCCATTTCCAATTGTCTCATTTTAACTTGGAACATTAAAATCCAAATTTGAGACATATACCCTAGAATTGAAAATGTTAATGCTAATAGTAATTCAAACCATTTTAGATATTCACTATTTACTGTTTGTAGTTTTTCATATATTTTTTTTGCATTACTTTCTATATCAGCATCACTAGCATCTTTATAATATTTTGATTTAATCATTGCTTTTTCTATGTCTTTTTGAGTTGTATCTAATTTTCCTCTAAACATGTCCAAAAACACATTATGTATTTTTGTTGTTTCCATTGCTGCAGCTTCTTGCCTAGCTGACATACCTCCCAATAAATTATAATCTGTAGTTGGTTGTGTGTATACATAATCTATTGCTACTTGATGTAAGTACATAAATGCAAATATTGAAATTATAAATGTTACTATTGCTAGACAAATTCTATTTACATATACCCATTCTATTTTTAATGGAGATGCTGAATCCTTTAATAAATCTTTAACTTTTTTATACTCTTTTGTTCCATCTTTTGGTATAAATAAGTCTACTACTTTTTTTATAAATTTGTTTTTATATAATTTTTGTTGCCATGGATTCTGTGTATTTTTCGTTTTAGTATTTACAGAACCATTATCTTTTAACTTTCTTACTAATACATAGGATATAACTGTTATAAGTAAAATTATAATCTGTACTATAGCTCCTGATTTACCATAATACCAATTTTTAACAAAAGAAAAGTTTGATACTGCCCAATTTTTTAAAGGTTCTAATAATAATACTGGTGCAATTGATATTAAAGATAAACTTCTAAAAACATAATTTAATTTATCTCTTTTTAATATTTCTATTTGCATTTCTTGTGTAATATTATCAACATTTTTCAGATATAATGATGCTCCGTCTATTTTTCTATCACCAAATTCTTTTGTTAAATATGATAGTCCTGCAAATTCTTTTAAGAAATTATTAGGAGCTACATCATAATATTTTTCTAATTCTGTTTCAGAATCATCTGCAATTAAAATTTCATATATTTTTTCACCTTGTCTTGAAACTTCTTTTTCATCATCTTGTGAAACCTGGTATATAGCTTCTTCGACCATATTTACTTCATGATATGCATGTCTTATTTCTGAAAAAAAATCTATTTGTTGTTCTAATAAGGCATCATCTTTTTTATCAACTGAACCTTCTATTAGTATATCTACCATAAATAGTTCAAATATTAATAATATAAACATTAATAAATAATTACTTTTAGTAAGTACTATTGTAAAAATTACTAATGGAAGTATTATAGCAAGTGCTTTTGTTATAATCTTTGCAGAGTCTCTTCTTGTTCTATATTCATCATCAATATTTAAAATTTCTAATCTTCTTCTTAGTTTTAATATGTACCTTTTTATAAATGGTATTTTTACATAAAAAATATATAATTTTTGATACATAACTTCTGAAGAAAATGTACTTGAACGTGTTCCTTGTTGAAGTTTCTGTAATTTTTTATATTCTGACTTTTGCATTTTTTTTTGTAATATATAGTATAAAATCCCCATAATTACAATACCAGCTACTGCAATACCCATAATTATAAAAATAAATTGATTAGACACTTACTATCACCTCCTACTATATTTGTTCTTTATCATTTTTTGGTTTTCTTCCTCTTCTTTTTGGTATATTTTCTATTTCATTATCTATTCTATTTTTTCTTTCTGCCGGTGCTCCTACAGTTACTGTATCTCTTTGGCTATTCAAGGATTTTTTCCAATGTTTTTCTATAAATTTTTCAAAGTTTTCTGCATCTGTATCATCCATATTTTCTTTCATTTGTCTTAAGTTTTCATCTGATATTGGATTTGTTATAACATATTCTCCATCAACATATTCCATAATATTTCTATATGTATATAATTGTCTATCTGTAACTTTTTGGAAATAACGTGTTGCATTATCAAAAAATTTATCGAATTTTCCTTCTAATGATTTTTCATTTCTGTGGTCAAATGTGTATTCATTTTTATTTTCCAAAGGAATACATTCTGTAATTCTTTCTATATATCTTTTTCCTCTAAAGTCTTTTACTTGATGTATATCAAAATTTAATACTTGTACAACTTGTTCTTCTGCTGTTTTCTCATCTTTGAATACACCTGTTCTTAACATTGAGTTTCTTAGAGCTGTAACTAAGTTTGGAAATGTTTTAGCATGGTGAGTAAATATTGTAAACTTAGATGCAACTTGTGCTGCTTGTATCATCCAAGATGCAACGGGGTCTGTTGCAACCTCTCCGATGATATTAACAGTACCATCTGTTTTCTTTTGAACATCTAGACCTTCTTGTCCAGAAATTGTATCTGTTTCTCTAAATGTCAAAATGTTTCTAGTTGGATAAATTTTTCTTAAGTGTAACTCGAATGCTGTTTCTTGAACCCTTATGTTCATGGTTTCATATATGTTTTCTATCATACCCATTAAAAGTGTTGTTTTACCAGAACCTTGTTCACCAGTAATCGCTGTAATTCTTGCTCCTTTTACTAAATATTTTAATAATTCTATTGCATCTTCTTTTCCTGGGTCTCTTACTAATTGTTCTAGTGTAGCTCTTTTTACGTCAAACTTTCTTACAAAGAATGCCCATGTTTCTGAGAAACTTGGTCTTACAACAACGACACGAGAACCGTCTTTCATTTCATTGATTTTATAACCGTTAGTGTCTGATAATTGACCTGGGTTATTATATTTATAAATATTTTGACATACTCTTTTTAGTTCTGCTTCTGTTCCAAAACTTAAAAATGCTAAACGTATAGATTTACCTTGGAAAAATATCCAAATACTGTCACATGCTCTTGGTACTTTGTGTTCAGATATTTGTGTTAAATAATCTGTATCTGAAGTTTGTGCTACTTGGCTTAAAAAGCTTTCTGGAAGTCCAGATACACCACCAGATACACCATCTATGTTCATATCTCTTACTTCATCTATACTGCTATATCCTTTATAGTGTTGATAAATTCTTTGTACTACAACAGATAATTTATCTTTAAAATCTAATTGTGGATTTTCTTTTTCATATATTTCTTGGATTTCTTGTGAAGTTATAACATAAGATGGTTTTGTTTCTCCTTCTACATATTTTAATTCAGCTAGATTGTATTTTTTAATAAATTCTGTTAATGCTTCATATCCAAAATTTTTTTTATATACATAAATTAAAATATCAAATTTATCTTGTGCTGTTAATAAAGAAGGTACTTCAAATGGAATTGCTTTTGAAATGTTAAATTCATTTACATTATATTCCTTTGATAATAAGTCAAAAATCAATTCTTTTACATACTTTTTATCATTAACATCACCATATGTACAACCTTTTAAAGCTTTTTTTAATTCATATTTTTTGTTTTTTCTTCTTTTTAATTCTTCTTCTGAAAGACCAATATCATACAAATTGACTTTTGTTATTTCGTCTAATCTTCTTTTAACAAATTCCTCCATTAGATCTAATGTATATGTCTTGTCGTCAACTGTAATTTTGTCTTCAACAGGTGCTTCTTTTTTCTTTTTTATGTAGTTATACATTAAAGCTCCTGCTGCCACAAGAACAACAAAAATTAATAATATGTTTGTTATTGTCATTTGACTTTTTCCCCTCTCTCTCACTTGGTTTGTAAGTTTTTTTTACATTCTTGCTTGTAATTCTTGAATTCTATATACTATATTTTCTGATGCCCTTTTTATTTCTTGAATAAAAATAGCATTTCTGTCTTCTGTATCATTTAATTTTTTGAATTTTAAAAATAAGTCTGGTACTCCAGCTTCATTTAATGCTTCAAAAAATAATGTATTATATGGTATTGTAAGTACTTGGTTTTTTTCTTCTAAATACCTGGTTATATTTTTAGAATTATATTTTGAATATTTATCATATCTTCCTATTAAAAATAATGTTTTTGGTAAGTTAAGTAATTCATTTGTTTCTTTATTTTGTTTTAATTTTTCTAAGCTTTTATAGTTTTGGCTTGAATTTACTATAACTAAATCTGACATATTTATAATTTTTTCTCTTACATCTTCTGTTATATTTTCATCTAAATCCACAAAAATTTTATCATAATAATTATTGGCTGTAGCAATTACATTGATGTATTCTTCATTAATTTTCATTTGTTCTGTATTTTGTTTTTCTTTTCTTTCCGCCCCTAATAATATTTCTAGCCTATCTTTAAAAACTACTTTTGTATAATTAGTTATCATATCTGGTGTTAATCGATTGCTTCTAACAATTTTTGCAATTCCTTCTATACCACTTTCTGTATCCAATGTTGACTTATTTTCGCCAAAAATTCCTAAACGAATTTTTTTCACTTGTTTATCTTCAAAAAAGCAAGATTTTATTTTATCTTTTTTGTCTGTTGTTGATAAAATAAGAACTTTATTATTATATTCAATTGCCATATATGTTGCAATTGCAACTAAAGACATACTTTTTCCCGTCTCTTCTTTTATATTATTAACAAATGTTATAATTGACATTGTTATACTCCTCTTTCTATTGTTTTAATAGCTCTTCTTACACTAGAATCTGTATTTTCTTTTAAAATTTGTTGAGTCATAAATGTTAATGCATCTTTATATGAAACGCTCAATCTTTTAAATTTTATTTTTTGTACTCTTTGATTTTCAGCTATTACTGTTGCATCACCATTTTCTATTGGGAAATATACAATTTCATTGTTCCAGATTATTTTATATCCACTAGCCAAATAATTTAGATAGTCATCATCTTCCTTCAATGCTTGTTCTGTAAAGTAAACTTTTGTTAATTCTAGCGTATCTTGTAGATTTCCTAATATCTCTAAGCCTTTTTTCAATGAATACATATCAAAAGATGTTACAAAATAATTTTTATCTGCATCAAATAAGTTAAATTGTCTAATGCGTTCTTCTGTATCTGCATCTATTAATACAATATCATATGGTAATGTTTCTCTAGCTCCTAAATATCTTTCTATATCTTCTAATGTATTAAACCCAACTGCTACATCAATATCTTCAAAAAAAGTTACATATGAGATAGTAGGGTTTATTGTTGGTACAACATATTTGGCTTTTTGATTAATAGTAGAATCTATAATCAAAACTTTTTTTGACATTGTTGTAAGAATTTTAGCAATGTTTAGTAACATATCTGTTTTATCATATGCTCCTATAAAACCTATTTTTCTCATTTGTAACTCTCCTTTGACTTATTTTTATTTTATATAACTATTAATTATTCACCAGATAAAGAATCTAAATATTCTTTTCTTTCTGTTTTTGTAGCTGTTACAGACTCTTGTACTTTTGTCTTAACATTTTCTTCTCCTTCTGTTCCACTTGCTGAAATAGCTGGATTAATATAATCATTTCTAACTGAAGCATTTTGAGAATATCTGCTTACTAATTCATCTTTTGCTGTTTGAACAATATTTGGGTTATTTCTAATAGCATTAATAACTTCTGCACTTGGTACATATGTAGGTGTTGCTGCCGTTTGCATTCCAGCTTCTACATATGGTGTAATATATAGTCTTGAGCCTAATATTTTATAAGATTCAACAATTGCATTATTCATTGCTAAAATTTCATCTTCTTTTAATTTTAACCAAATTGTATCTTCAGAATCTGTTCCATTTATTTGTGGAAATTCTACTTGTTTTTTTGATATTACTATGTAATCTAATCCATTTGGTAATGATAATCTAACATCTATATATTCTCCACTTTCAATTTGTGTTTGCAATTGAAGCATATTATATTCTTGTTTTCTTAAATCATCTGTTACTTTCTCATCTGATTTAGAAATCATTTCTGGAGTAATAATTGTATTTTTATTCATATCCACTTTAGCTATAATTGGAACTTGTGATAAATCTACAAATTTCTTTTCTCTATTTTCTGTATAAGAATAATTTCCTGTATCTTCTAATGTTAGTTCATATTTTGTTCCATTTTTTGATAAATACATTGTACTACTATTATTTTTATATTCAGTTATAATTTCATTACCTTCTTTATCTTCTAAAGCATAATTATCTAGAATAGTAACATTTCCTATAGCGTTAGATGGTACTAAATTTTTATTTACTACTTGTTGTGTAAGCATATCTGTTGTAATAACTTGTCCTGATATTACATTTTGTCCTAATACCCATACTTTTACACTATTTGCTTGTTCTTCAGCTTCCTTGTCTTTATAATTTTTCAATTGAATAACTAGTAATGCTATAACTACTCCTGCGATAACTAATGTTAATAACATTCCTAATAAAAATGAATTTCTTGATTTTCTTTGCATTGGATTTGTTGCCATAACAAATTCCTCCTTTATAAATTAACTCTTATTTAATTTTACATCAAATAGCAATTAAAATCAACAAACTTTTCATTCTGTAATATAAAATTAAAAAAATTGTAATATTTTTGTAATATATTTTCTATACATATAAAAAAGGCAGGAAATCAAATCCTGCCTTTTCATATGTAAATAACATTTAACTGCTATTTGCATATTGATACTATTTATTTTAAATAATATCAAAAAGCAAAATTTAACTTTCTACCTCTATCTTTGAGTTTAAAAATTCTATTAGTCTATCAAAAATGAATTACAACAGTCATTACAAAATTGTAATATAATTTTTAGTATAACTATTTCATTCCGTTTTCAACTTGTTGAATCATTTTTTTAACCATATTTCCACCTATTCTTCCTGCGTCTCTAGCTGAAATATCTCCATTATATCCGTCTTTTAAATTAACTCCAACTTCGCTAGCAACTTCGTATTTGAATTTGTTTAAAGCATCCATAGCTTCTGGAACTAATTTTTGATTACTATTTCTGTTTGCCATTGTTTTTTTCACCTCCTGCAAATAACATTTTCAGAAAAAAGCTATTTGCTTTTTCTAATACTATCATTTGCAAATTCAGAAAAAATAAACAGGAAATTTTTTCATTTTTAAATTCAATTTTTTTAAGCAAATTTAACATTGATATTATCAGTAATTATCATCCTTTTCTTGAATCTTTTTATTATATATATCATTAATATCAACTTGTTCATAACTTTGTTGTATCTTATTAACTTCTCTTTCTTGTTTTGCCACTTTGTTACTTGTATTAACATACATTCCTACTAAAACAAACATAAAAAAAAGCATACTGACTAAAACAAAAAGTGTTACTGATCCTTTTTCTTTTTTTATTTTTTTATTCAAATTTAATTTATTCATAAAAAACTCATTCCCAATATAATATATTTAGGTTTTTAAATTGGATCTACCCATAAACCATTTATTTAAATTTATACTTTTTATTGTCTCTTGTTATATAGTATTATATATAAAAATTTTTTTCAAGCTTTTATGTGATATTGTACAAAAAAGAACTTTAATTATTAAATTTCTATCTAATAATTAAAGTCTCTAAAATTTATATGCTTATCATTATGCTTCTGGTTCAACTAATCCAAAGTTTTTACCATCTTTTAATTTATGAATTGCATTTACTTTTCCAGTTTCTACATTAATAAATACTAAGAAGTTATGTGTTGGATGTTCTTTTAATTTTAAAACTGCATCTTCTGGAGTAATTGGCTTAATTTCATAATATGATGTTTTTATTATTTCATTTGAAATTTCAGCTATATGATCTGTTTCTACTTCCATTGTTCTAATACTAGCTTCTTTCATCATTTTTTCTTTTTTTGTTTTTGCTTTTCTAATTTGTCCTTCTAGTATGTCTATATCTTTATCTATAGAAGCATACATATCTTTGTCTTCTGTTACAGCTCTGTATTTTTCTCCATTTGCTATAACGCAAATTTCAGCTGTTTGTTCATTTTTTTCTGCTTTTAAAGTAACATCTGCTTCTGCATTTTCAAAATATTTATCAATTCTGTCTAATTTTTTTTCTACGTAATCATTAATTGCATCTGTTATCTTTAGTTCTTTTCCTATTATTTTTATTTTCATAAAAATCGCTCCCTTCTTTTTTGTACATCTTAATTATATCTATTATTTTTATTTTTTTCAAGTACTTTTTAAAAAAGTTCTTCTAACTTATATTCTTTTTCTAATTTCTCATTAAAGTAGATTTTTGTAATTAGTTTAAATTCTTCTAAGCTCTCATCTTTCAAATGGAAAGAATATAATTTTTTAGGAGGAGCTGTCATTACATATTGAATTGCATTTTTTGTACTTTCAGTAATTGATATTGCTGATTTATCTATTTTTCCACATGTAGTACATTTCATTCCATTATCTTTTATACTAAAATATGTTAAATTATCTTTTTCTTTACAATTAACACATTCCTTAATTCTTGGTGTAAATCCTAAAATTCCTAATAATCTAAGTTTAAAAATCCCTAATATAAAATCTAAGTTTTCATCTTTTTCAGCTACCACATATAGTGTATTTAAATATAACTGTAAAATCCTGTAACAGTTCTCATTTTCTTCTGTTACTTCTTGAATAATTTTATTCATATGTACTGCATATTTAAGTTTATCTAAATCTGTCCTTAAATGATAAAAAATTTCTATCGTTTCGCATGAATTGATATGATAAGTGCTTGTCCCTTTATACATCATATATTCTCCAAAGCAAAATAACTGTGTACCAGCTAAAAGTGCACTTTGTGGTCTTCGTGCACCTTTAGCTACACAAGATATTTTTCCATAATTTGGTGTTAATACTGTGAGCATTTTATCATAGTCTCCCATGTTATTTTCTGCAATTACAATTCCATTTACTTTAATATTTGCCAATTTT
>FR884544.1:0-17867 GCA_000435535.1 Clostridium sp. CAG:575
CAGAAACAAACGAAAAATATGTACCATATGTAATTGAACCATCATTAGGAGCAGACAGAGTAGTGCTTGCATTTTTATGCAACGCATATGATGAAGAAGAAATAGCAGAAGGTGACACAAGAGTTGTATTACATTTACATCCAGCATTAGCACCATACAAAGTTGCAGTACTTCCATTATCTAAAAAATTGTCAGATAAAGCTGAAGAAGTTTATGGAAAACTTGCTAAGAAATTTATGTGTGATTATGATGCAGCAGGTTCAATTGGTAAACGTTACAGAAGAGAAGATGAAATTGGTACTCCATACTGCGTAACTGTTGATTTTGATACATTGGAGGATGAGTCAGTTACTGTTAGAGACAGAGACACAATGGAACAAGTTAGAGTTAAAATTGATGATTTGGAAGCTTGGATTTCAGAAAAAATTGAATTTTAAAATGTTTTTTTAGAAAAGGAAGAAAAAATGTTATGAAAATAGGAATAGATATAGATGATACAACATTTTTAACAGTAAAATCAATGTTAAAATATGCTGATATATTTGAAGAAGAAATATCAGGTGTACCAACTAATAGAGACAGTTTCGGCTTGATTAAAGATAGATATTATTTAAAAGTCCTATATGGATGGGATGAAAAAACTAAATTTGAATTTTTTGATAAATATTATAAAAATGTATTAGAAGAATGTACAATGCTCCCTAATGCAGACAAAACAATTCAAAAATTAAAAGAAGAAGGAGATACAATACATTTTATAACAGCAAGATTGATGAATATTCCAGAATGTGATACTGAAACAATTACCCAAAATAGCTTAAGTAACTTTAATATTCCATATGACAGCTTGAATTTACATATTAGTGACAAATTGACGTTCTGTAAAGAAAATGGAATTGAATTATTGATTGAAGATAGTTATGAAACTTGTAGAGAATTAACTGATAATGGTATAAAGTCAATTTTAATGACAACAAAAATGAATGCTGATATTAACGCTGATGGAATAACAAGAGTAAATAATTGGGATGAAGTTTATCAAAAAATACAAGAAATGAAAGAAACTTGTAAAGAACAAGAAGAGGCAAGATAAAATTAAACAAAAACACATATTAGATTGCAAAAATTTAATATGTGTTTTTTTCTTTTTGGATATTAAAATTTGATTGTGGTTTCAAAAAAATATTTTTATGCTATTTATTTTTTTATTCTTTAATGATACAATGCAAATAAAAAACGGAGGTATAAAATGAGAGAACTTGCAGTAGCAATTCAAAATGAAAATGAAAACGTAAATATTATACAAACAATAGAATCTGTAAAGAATGCTGGATTCAAAAATGTATTTGTTCAATGGTATGATAAAGATTGGGAACATAGTCAAATTGAACAAGTTGAAATGTGCAAAAAATTAGGACTTAACATTATATTTGCACATTTAGGATACCAAAATATTAATTCAATATGGGAAGAAGGAAAAATAGGAGATAAAGAAGTAGAAAGATATAAAAAGGACATTAAAGATTGTCATGAAAACGGAATACCAATGGTGGTAATGCATTTAACACAGAAGGATAAAGCACCTATGTATGGAGAAGTTGGATTAAATAGAATTAGAAAAATTACAGAATATGCAAAAGAAATGAATATGAAAGTTGCATTTGAAAACAAGAATATGTGCTAGATAATATAAAAGACGATAATGTAGGGATATGTTTTGATGCAGGCCATTATCATGTACATTTTGATGATGAATTTAATTTTGAGCTTTTTAAAAATAGAATTTTTGCTGTGCATTTACATGATAATGATAAATCAGATGATTTACATTTATTACCATTTGATGAAACAATAGATTGGGAATATGTAATAAATAAGTTAAAAGACTGTAATTATAATGGACCTATAACAATGGAATTATGCTATAGATATGATTACTTAAATATGTCATTAGATAGTTTTTATAAAAAGGGTTATGAAGTAGGAAAGAAATTACAAGAAATGTTTGAGGATTAAGAGGACTAGAAAAATAAGAATTAAAGGAATAAAAAAGAAAGGAATTTAGGAGTATGTTTAGTTTTAATCATGTAACAATAAGTGTTGATAATTTGGATAAAACACTTGAATTTTATAAAAAATTTGGATTTGAAAAATATAAGGAATATAGTGATGAAAATGTTGATATCGTAATGTTAAAGTTAGGAAATATGATATTGGAAATATTTCATTATCAAGAAAAAGAAAAGTTACCTGAACACTCAAAAGAATTAGCAATTGACCTAAAAACTATTGGAAATAAACATTTTGGATTAGGAGTGAAAAATATAGTAGAAGCTAAAAATTTTGTAGAAGAAAATAAATTAAGTGATTCAGAAATCATTATAAATAAAGGAAGATTGGGTAAACCATATTTCTTTATAAAAGATCCAGATGGAATATTAATGGAAATAATTGAAGAAGATTAATAAAATAGGAGCTAAAATGGAACAAAAAATGAAATTTGAACAATTAAAAGAAAAAATAAAAAAATGCGATTACTGTAAAGAAAAATTTGGATTTGAGCCACATCCAATTTTTTGGGGAAATCAAAATTCAAAAATCGTTCAAATAAGTCAAGCACCATCTAAGAATGTTCATCAAAACTTAAAACCATTCACAGATATGAGTGGGAAAACTTTAAAATATGAATGGTATAAAATAGCAGACGACGATTTTTATAATACAGATAACTTTTTTATTGGAGCATTAGCACATTGTTATCCAGGAAAAGACAAAAATGGAAATGATAAACAACCACCTAAATGTTGTTGGACTAAATGGATTGAAAAAGAATTGCAAATATTAGATAATGAAATATATATTGTTATTGGAGCAAAAGCTGCAAAAACATTTTTCCCAAATGAAATATATGAAGAACTTATTTTTAAAGATAATGTATGGAATGGTAAAAAAACCATTGTGTTGCCACATCCATCACCATTAAATAAAAAATGGATAAAAGACCATCCACAGTTTTTGCAAAAAAGAATTCATGAAATAAGAAATACAATACGAGATATAATTAAATAAAGAAAACATAAATTATAAAAAAATAAGTAGAAGGTATAGAAAAAATTTAGGAGGAAAAATAACATGAGAATAGGAATTGATATAGATGGAGTATTAACAAATATCGAACAATGGCAATTAGATATGGGAAGCAAAAATATCTTTGAAAAATACAATAAAGAAATAGAAAACGCCAATGGATATGATTTAAAAGAAATATTCAATATTGAAGAGAGCTTAGATGATGAATTTTGGAGAGAGTATCTTTTTGACTATGCAGAAAATGAGCCTGCTAGAAAACATTCAAATGAAGTAACAAACAAATTAAAAGAAGATGGAAATGAAATTTATATAATAACTGCAAGATACTTAACAGATAAAGACGACGAAAATGGAAAAAGGATGAGGAATATAGTAATTAATTGGTTAAAAGAATATAATATTTATTATGATAAAATAATATTTAGCCCTGAAGAGAAATTAGATATATGTATGGAAAACAAAATAGATTTAATGATAGAAGATAAAGTTGGCAATATTAATAAAATTTCAAAATATATACCTGTAATTTGTTTTGATGCAAGATATAACCAGAAATGTAAAGGAAAAAACATTTATAGATGTTATAGTTGGTATGATATTTATGCTAAAGTAAAAAATATAAAGAAAAATAATAAAATGGGAGAAAAATAATGAAATTATATGTAATAAGACACGGCGAAACTGAAATGGGAAAAAATGAAATTATTGCAACAGAAGAAGAGCCTCTGAACAAAATTGGAATACAACAAGCACAAAAAGTTGGAAAAGAATTAAAAAAATTAAACATAGATATAATTTATTGTTCACCAATTGAGAGAGCAAAGCACACATTAAAATTATTTGATATGGATAAGAATATTCCTGTAATAATAGACGAAAGAATAAAAGAAAGAGATATGGGAATATACGAAAAAGTTCCTTTTAATGAGTTAGATTGGGACGTATTTTGGAATTATAATTCAGATATAAAATATCCAAAGCTAGAAACAATGAAAAGTGTTTATGAAAGAATAAAAAACTTCATAGACGAAATAAAACTACAAAATAAGAATGCACTAATTGTAACCCATGGAGGTATATCAAGAGCAATATATTGGTATTTTAATGGAATACCTGAAAATGGTAATTCGTCAAATATTAACGAAAATTGTAAAATATATGAATACGAATTGTAAAAAATACCTGTTGAATGTATTGGATATAGCATACAGTTTAAACATTAAAAAGTCAAAATTGTAGTAGAATATTAGAAAAAAATGTGATATAATAATTAAAGCTAAAAGCAAAATTGCAAAGTATAAGGAGGTAATCAGTATGTATACTGATGTAAATGGAAGAATTACAGGTTTTGAATTTAAGTTTGAGGAGGTTATACAAAACAAAAATAATGAAGAAGTAAAACGGAAAATGAGTATTGATTACTTTGAAAACGGTAATAAATTACTTACAGAAATTATAGGATGTTGTATAACTGATGAACTGCTGGAAAAAATTCAAGAAAGACTACTTGAAGCAGTAATGATAAACCAAAATGTTTATGACACATGGACAGAAGCAAAAAAATTTACAAACAGAAACAGAATCTTAGGTGTAGCTAATATGTTTAGAGTAGACGTATTGAACCAAAATTCAGATGAAATGCTAGACATAAATGTAATTTTTATTAAAAGCGGATATAGAATTTCTGAATCGACGTTTACAAATGTACCTAAAGAGAAACTTGAAGAAATTAGAGAAATTCTTTCTGATAATATGTTGTATAATTTAACATGTACACGTCAGTGTCAGGCAGTAACTTATTTGGATTTATTGGCAGTTATTGAACAAAAATTAAAAACTGAGAATTAAAATATAGCCATGCAATTTTTGATATTGCATGGCTATATTTATCATTATACGTAGTTCATTCCTAAGTTATTAAATATTAAGAATTATAAATATACAAAATTAATTAAAAAAATTTTTTTCATATAAATCCTGAATATACACATCTTTTTCTTCAAAATTATCAACAAACCCAACTTTAGCTACATCCTTTTTTTCGTCAATGCCCTGAATCCAAACAGGTCTATCATCATAAAATACATCACATTTTTCTTTATTATCTAAAATAGTATGAACTCTCTTTAAATCCATAAAATCACGCTCCTTTAGTTATTTAATAAAATTATATCCACAAAAAATAAAAATATAACAAGACTCTAAAAAAATATTTGACTTCTATAAAGATGTAGAGTAAAATAAATTATAAAATTACACAAAGGAGAGGAAAAAATGAAAGTCACATTTAACAATAATGTAATAGAAACAAAAGAAGGAACAACAGTAAGCAAACTATTAAAAAAAGAAATCGAGAACAACCAATATCAAGTAGTAGCATGTAGATATAACAATGAATACATGAACTTAGAAACAGAAATAAATGAAAATGCAAAAGTTGAATTAATAGATACACATTCAAAAGAAGGAATGAAGGTATATGTAAGAACATTAGTATACATTATGGGAAAAGCATTCGAGAGTTTATATCCACAAGAAAAATTAATGGTAGAATATCAACTAGGGAATGCAATGTTTTGCAGATGTGATAATTTAAAAATTGCGGAAGAATTCATACAAAAATTAAAAAGTAAAATGCAAGATATAATTGATAAAAATTTAAAAATTAAAAAAGTAGTAATGAATAGAGAAGAAGCAGAAAAATTTTTTAAAGAAACACATACATCAAAAGGAAAATTACAAATTGATTTAGAAAACAATAATGAAATTTATATTTATTATTGTGAAAAATATTTTAACTATTGCTATGGAGTACTTGCAAATAGAACTGGAATTATTGATAAATTTGATATAATAGAATATCATAATGGATTTTTGATTAGATATCCAAGTTCAAAAAATCCAACAGAACTACCAGAATTTAAGGAAACAAAAAAATTAGCATGGGCATTAGAAGAGTTTGATAAAATATATGATGTTTTAGGAGTCAGTAGAGTATATAATTTAAATAAAGCTATAGATGAAAATAAAATAGAAGATATTATAATGCTTGCAGAAGCATTACATGAAAAAAAAATAGCCAATATAGCAGATGAAATTGCAAAAAGAAAAAATGTAAAAATGGTATTAATAGCAGGTCCATCATCATCAGGAAAAACAACATTTGCACAAAGATTAGGAATTCAATTACGATTAAATGGAATCAAGCCAGTAACAATTTCTGTAGATAATTATTTTGTAGAAAGACAAGATACACCAAGAGATGAAAATGGAGACTACAATTTTGAATGTATAGAAGCAATTGATTTAAAGCTATTTAATGAACATCTTGTAAAATTATTAAATGGAGAAGAAATCGAAGTACCAGAATTTGATTTTGCAGTTGGAACAAAGAGATATAATGGTAAAAAAATGAAACTAGCAGATGATGAAATACTTGTAATAGAAGGAATTCATTGTTTAAATGATAAATTAACAAGCCAAATATCAAAAGACCAAAAATATAAAGTATATATAAGTGCATTGACTGTATTAAATATGGATAGGTACAATAGAATATCAACAACAGACACAAGACTAATAAGAAGAATAGTAAGGGATTACCAATTTAGAAGCTATTCAGCATTACATACATTAAATACATGGCACAAAGTAACTGAAGGAGAAGAAAAAAATATATTCCCATTCCAAGAACAAGCAGATAAAATATTTAATACTTCACTAATATATGAATTAAATGCATTAAAACCAATAGCTGTACCATTACTAGAAGAAATAACAAATGAATATGCAGAATACGCAGAAGCACAACGATTACTAAATATGTTAAAATATTTTAAAGAGATACCAAATGAAAAAATACCAAATAATTCATTATTAAAAGAATTTTTGGGAGGAGGAACATTCGACCTACACTAATATATTTACCAGGGATATTTTTAAGTGGAGATTCAAAAATATATTTTAGCTATTTGAAATAAATATGGAGTAAGTATATAAAATATAATTAGAAAGGGATTATATAGATTAGTATTTCTATATAATTAGTTATGCAATAATTATGATAAAAGATAGTAGATTTACAGAAATAGACGAAGAATTTGTATGTGAAAATTGTGGAAAAAAAGTTCCAAAGTTAGGATATTCATGCAGAAATCATTGCCCATATTGTTTGCATTCAAAACATGTTGATAAAAATCCAGGTGACAGAGCAGAAGAGTGCCATGGGGATTTAGAACCAGTGGGTTTGGAAATTAATAGCAAAAAAGGTTATGTAATTATTTTTAAATGTAAAAAATGTGGAGCTATTAGAAAAAATAAAGCAGCTAAAGATGATGATATGAATTTGTTGATAGAATTAAGTAGCAAGCATGAGTAAAATTTATTAATAAGATAATAGATGATTATATGGAGATTTACCAAAGTAAGTTTTTCTACAAATAAAAAAACGGACATTGAAAATATTTGTATATACACAAATACTTTTAAGTCCGTTTTTATAATATATAGTGAAAATCAATTTCTAGTACATTTCCGTATAATATAAATTATATAGTTCTATTTAAATTTCCATTAGTGTAGCATTTGCCTTCTAATCTTTTTCCAGCTTTAACTTGAGAAATTACAGAATTCATTTCATTAATAGATTCATCAAGAAAATCAACACGTGCACAATTTATAACATAACCTTGAGAATTAAAATCCTCTAAAGCCAAAGAAGTAATTTTGCTATTATATATAGTAGAAACAGTTTGAATATTATCAAACAAAATACGGAAATCCATACCAAGTCTGTCATGTAAAAAATATTTGTGATTAGACTTGCATTTTGCATCACAAGTAGGGTAACATTTATTTGCTTTACCTAAAACACAATAATTCATATTCATTAATGGAGTATTTCCATATACTATTAATTCATTTGGAAGAGTTGCATTCATTAAAGTAAGCATTGTAGACTTATCTAATTCAGGAGAAATAGTAAATCTATTTAAATTTAATTTTTTTAATTCAGAAACACTATAACTATTAAAAATATTTAAAGTATAGTTTCCAATCAATTCAAAATCTTTGTAATTAGAGTCATTAATGATATTTTCAAGTAGTTTTAAATTTGATAAATTAGAAATTACAAATCCTTTTATTTTATAGTTTTTAAGTGTATTTTCAATTATTGCAAAAAATAGATTTCTATAATTTGCCTTAATAATTGTAGGCATATAAATATATAAATTTCCTTTTTCTTGTAGAGTATTTAAAATTGATTCATATTTTTGGTTTGCAAAGTATTTTAAAGGAATGTATATATTATCAATATTTTCTAATTTAGAATAGTCAAAATCCATATTAAAAATATTTAACAAAGCAGAAATAGAATTTTTATTTTCACTATTCAAAATAAGATTATTGTTAACGCAACAATTTTGTTTTGAATTTAAACAATTATAATGCGAATTCACTTTTGATGGAGAAACTCTTACAATTTGCTTGCAAGCAAAATTATAAACTTCATCTAAAGCATTTCTTCTTAATTCATTCAAAACACTAAATTTAGGAACAAATACATCATTTTCCAAATCTACATCAATATGTTTAAATTCATAAAGAGAATCAGTAGTTTTATTTAATTGAGCTAAAACTTTTTCTATTTCAAGAGGTCTATTTTGAGCCTGTTCTGGAATAATATCTGATTTACAATGGATAGAGAGGTCTTTGTAAATTGGAATATCATTTGCAGAACTAACAAACAAATCAATAGGAACCCCTTTTTTAATTACAATTTTAGCATATAATTCAACTTTTCTATTTTCCTTTTGAATACTGTTAGTAGCAATTGAATTTAGACGCTCAGAAGACATTTTAAAAACAGAATCTCCCAGATGAATATTACCTTTCATTCTACCAATAGTGACAGTTTGATTAATGCTAGTATCTTTTATATTTTTATCTTTAACCATTAACTCAGAAATATGATATGAACCAGTTTCATTTTCAAAAGCAACGGTGTCTCCAATAGCAATTTTTTCTTGTAATTTTATAGTAACATATCCTTTATTAGAATTATATTTTTCAACTTTACCAAGGAATAATCCCATATTATTTGGCTTATTTTTATAAACTAAATTTTTATTAGATTCAGTTGATAAATGACCAGAAGATGACATTCCACGATTAAATACTTGGAGTAAATCTTTTTTGTCTTGTTCATCAATAACATAAGGTCTATCAGACTCAGCTAAATCAATATACTTTCTATAAAATCTAGTAACAGTAGCAACATATTCAGGGCTTTTCATTCTACCTTCAATTTTTAAACATGTAACACCAGCATTTATCATATTAGGAATGTAATCTAAACCACATAAATCTCTGGTACTTAGAAGATAGCCTTTATCAATGCTTTTTTTATCTTCTAATAATTGATAAGGAAGTCTACAAGGTTGAGCACATTTTCCACGGTTGCCAGAACGACCGCCAATCATACTAGAGAATAGACATTGTCCTGAATAAGAAATACATAAAGCACCATGTATAAAACACTCAATTTCAACACTAGAATTTTTGCAGATATATTCAATTTCTTGCATAGAAAGTTCACGAGAAAGAACCACTCTTTTAAATCCAAGTTCTTGTAATTCTAGTACACCTTGAAGATTATGTACAGTCATTTGAGTACTTGCATGTATTGCTAAATCTGGAAAAGACTTAATCAATGTTTTTGCAAGACCTAAATCTTGTATAATAATTGAATCAATACCAAATTCATATGCTTTTTTTGCTAAATTAAAAGCATCATCAAATTCGTCATTTTTAATTAGGGTGTTTAAAGTTAAATTTGTTTTAACACCACGTGTCTTTGCATATATAATTGCTTTTTTTAGTTCTTCTAAAGAAAAATTAGAAGCATAAGCCCTTGCACTAAAAAAATCTGCTCCAAAATATACACTGTTTGCACCATTTTGAACAGCCGCTTTTAAACATTCAAAATTGCCAACAGGAGCTAGTAAATCTATCATTTTAAATTCATTCCTTTCTGTATTTTTAAAGACAATTTGCAATAATTTCTTATTGTACCAAAGAAATTATAACATTTTTTGACAATAAAGTATACAAAAATAAATAATATTGTTGATTTTAAATAAAAATTCTACTACAGTTCATTAAGAAAATATAATGAGATCATATTGAAAAAATATATTGACAAATAAAATCTTTTAATATAAACTAAGTGAAAATATAAAAAGGAGGAAATTAGAATGGAATTAAAAGGATCAAAAACAGAAAAAAATTTAATGGAAGCATTTGCTGGAGAATCACAAGCAAGAAATAAATACACATACTTTGCAAGTAAAGCAAAAAAGGAAGGATATGAACAAATAGCAGCAATATTCCAAGAAACAGCAGACAATGAAAAGGAACATGCAAAAATGTGGTTTAAATTATTACAAGGTGGAGATATAAAATCAACAGAAGAAAATTTAAAAGCAGCAGCAGAAGGAGAAAACTATGAATGGACAGATATGTATGACAGAATGGCACAAGAAGCAAAAGAAGAAGGATTTGACCATATAGCATATTTATTCTCAGCAGTAGCAAAAATAGAAAAAGAACATGAACAAAGATATTTAAAATTATTAGAAAACGTAGAAAATGGATTAGTATTTAGTAAAGATGGAGACAGAATTTGGAAATGCAGAAACTGTGGACACATTGTAATTGGAAAAAATGCACCAGAAATTTGTCCAGTATGTGCACATCCAAAAGCATACTTTGAAATAAAAGCAGAAAATTATTAATAATATTATTAATTATATTAAGTACAGTTATATATTATGAATTATGTATGAAAATTATATAACTTCCATGATATATATAAAGCAAAACCAGTATATTAAAATATACTGGTTTTTTTGAAGTAAATTTAATATAAAATGTAAAAAATAATCAAATATAAATGTGAGAATTGTTTAAAAAGCAAAAATAATCATAATAAATCTTATTGCTTTTGATAAGTGTTAATGATATAATGTACAAAACTAAAATCTGTCCCAGTGGGACAAAAATGACCCATAAGAACCGTCCCTTTGGGACAAAAGGAGAAATTATGCCAAAATATTTTGTAAAGAATGAACAAATAAATCAAAATCAAATAGATATACTTGGACAAGATGTAAATCATATAAAAAATGTACTAAGGATGAGAATTGGTGATACATTAGAATTATGTAATTGTGATACACAAGAAAATTATAATTGTGAAATTGTTAATATAGAAAAAGAAAAAATACAATGTGAAATTTTAGAAAAAATAGAGCAAAAAGTAGAATCAAATGTAGAAGTTACGATATTTCAAGGACTACCAAAAGGGGACAAAATGGAATATATAATACAAAAGGCAGTAGAACTAGGAACTTTTGATATAACACCAGTAGAAATGAAAAGATGTGTTGTAAAATTAAATGAAAAAGACAAAATAAAAAAAATAGAAAGATGGCAAAAAATATCTGAGGGAGCAGCTAAACAATGTGGAAGAAATATAATCCCTACAATAAATAATGTAATAAATGTAAAAAATATTTGTAATCAAATTCCAAATTATGATATAGTGTTAGTGGCTTATGAAAAAGAGAACAAAAATACTTTAAAAAATGAATTAGAAAATTTAAAAAATATGGTAAAAGAGACAAAACAAGAAAAAATAAAAATAGCAGTTGTAATTGGTCCAGAAGGAGGACTAGAAGAACAAGATGTTAAAATGTTAAAAGAAAATAATGCTAAGGTAATAACACTTGGAAAAAGAATTTTAAGAACAGAAACAGTAGCATTAAATACTTTAAGTATTATAATGTATGAACTAGAAGCTTAGGCATAAAAAGTTATAGACTAAATTTTTATAACATAGTTTGAATGATAGAGAGGAATGTGAAAAATTTGAAAGAAGTAGACGAAAAAACAATGAAGGATGTATATGCAAATATAGTAAAAGCAATTTTAGTTATTTTCTATTTTTTAATAGTAAATTTAGCATATGAAAACGTTAATATAGAAACACTAAATAGAGGAATACAACTATTTACAATGATATTTTTGTTTATTACTATTTTTATTTTTGAAATATCATATAAAAAAGATGATACGAAATTGGCAATAGAAGGAATTGAATTATTAGTATTATCATTTATAACATTAACAATAGACCATGTTATAACTAAATATCATTTTGAACTTAAGCCATATGCTTTAGTTATATCATATGTATATGCAATTTATTTTATTTTAAAAGGAATAGTAATATACACAAAAGGAAGAAAACAATATGCAGACAGTTTAAGTGATATAAGAGAGATTGTAAAAAAAGAAGAACCTGCTAAAAAGGAAGCTACAAAGAAATCAAAGGTGGATATTGAAGAACTAAATAAAAAAGAAGAAAATGAAAAAGAAAACAAAAAAGAGAATGAGAAAGAAAATAAAATAGAAGAGAAACAAACTAAAAGCAAAAAAGAAAATACACAGCCTAAGACAACTAGAAAAACAACTGCAAAAAAGACAACAGAAAGTACGAAAAAGACAATAGAAAATAAAGAGACAACTAAAAAGACATCTACTAAGAAAACAACAACATCAACCAAAAAAACTACAACAAAAAAATCATCAAAAACAGAAATTAAAGATGATAAAGAAAAGATAAAAGACAATAATAATGATAATAAAGATAGTACAGAAATGAAAAGTGAAACAACAAAAAGAACAACAAAGAAGCAAGTAAGTAATTCTGAAGAATCTATTAAAAATGATATAAAAGAGGGTAAATAAAATGAAAAGTATGACAGGATATGGGAAAAGTATCTTAGCAAAAGAAAAAAGGGAATATCAAGTAGAAATAAAAACAGTCAACCATAGATATTTAGATATTTCTATAAAAATGCCAAAAATTTTGAGCTATTTAGAAGAACAAATAAAAAAAGAAATATCATCAAAAATAAAAAGAGGAAAAGTTGACGTCTTTATTACATTTGAAAATAATAGTGAAGAAGGCAAAAATATAAAAATAAATAAAGAGTTAGCCAAAGTTTATATTAATGAATTAAGACAATTAGCTGATGAAGAAAATTTAACAAAAGAAATACCTGTTATGGAAATAGCTAAATTACCAGATATATTATCAATAAAAATAGACCAAGAAGATGAAAAGATAAAACAAGAAATGCTAGAAGCGGTAAGCAATGCAACAGAAAGTTTAAATCAAATGAAAAAGATAGAAGGAGACAAAATAGGACAAGATTTAAACAGAAGAATAGATAAAATTGAAAGTAAGATTGAAGAAATATCTAAAAAATCTACTGGACTTATTGAAGAATATGTAGTAAAATTAGAAAAGAGAATACAAGAAATATTAAAAACAGAAGAAATTGACAAATCAAGAATTGCACAAGAAGTTGTCATTTATGCTGATAAATGTTCTATAGAAGAAGAAATAACAAGAATGAAAAGTCATATATATCAATTTAGAACTTTAATTAGTAGTGATACAGCAGAAACAATAGGAAAAAAACTAGATTTTATAATACAAGAAATGAACCGCGAAACAAACACAATAGGTTCAAAATCAAATAGTTTAGATATAACAAATGGAGTTATAGATATAAAAACAGAATTAGAAGACATAAGAGAACAAATACAAAATATAGAATAGAAAGGAATGATGATTATGCAATTAATCAACATAGGATTTGGAAATATTGTTTCAGCAGACAGAATTGTTGCAATTGTAAGTCCAGAATCAGCTCCAATAAAAAGAATGGTACAAGAAGCAAAAGACAATAAGACAGCAGTAGATGCAACATGTGGTAGAAGAACAAGAGCTGTAATAATAACAGATTCAGGACATATTATATTATCTGCAGTACAGCCAGAAACTGTAGCAGGAAGATTTGGAAAAGATGCTACAACAGTAGCAAGTCCAATATCAGATGAAGAATAACTTAGGAGGTAAAAAATGATAGTAAAACCAACAGTAACAGAATTATTAAGAAAGGCAAAAAATAGATATGAGCTAATTATAGCTACATCTAGAAGAGCAAGACAAATTGCAATGGGAGAAAAACCATTAACTAATGTTGATGAAAAATCACCAGTTACAATAGCAGCAAATGAAATTGCAGAAGGAAAAGTGAATATTATTAGAGATGAAAATGAAGAGAATGAAGAAAACATGGAAAATGTAGAAAATGCAGAAGAAACAACAAAAACAGTAGATGATACTGAAAATAAAATAGAAAATGAATAAAATGGTTATAGGAACCTGTAATACCTAAATATAAGTAAGGAGAATGTGATTTAAAGTATAAAATTAAAAATCATATAGTAAAACTATGTTAGTAATATTATCTGGAGTTTCAGGAGCTGGAAAAGACACAATAAAAAAAGAAATAATGAAAAGAATGGAAAATGTAATATCTCTACCATCTTATACATCAAGAGAACCAAGAATTGGAGAAGAAGAGGGAAATCCATATCATTTTATTACAAAAGATATGTTTGAGGAAAAAATAAAAAATAACGAATTTTATGAATACGATTTGCATCATGGAAATTATTATGGAACATCAAAAAAATTAATGAATGAAAAAATAAAAAGTGGAAAAATAATAATAAAAGACATTGAAGTAAATGGAACAGAAAACTTAGTAAAAATTTTAAAAGATGATACACGAGTTGTTACAATTTTTTTAAAAGTTGATAAAGAAGAATTAAAAGCAAGACTTTTAAACAGAGGAGATAACTTATCAGTAGAAGAAATGGAATTAAGATTAAGCAGACTTGAATATGAAGAATCAAAAATAACAGCATATGATTATGTTTTAAAAAATGATGATTTAGAAAAAACTGTTCAAATAATAATGACAATTATAAATAATGAAAAAAGATTAGAAAAATAATTTTTTTGATTTTATATATTGATTTTTACGAATAAGTATGGTAATATATTGCTGTACTTATTTTTTTCATATTTTTATTTTTTATTCATTTTTTTATTCTTTTGGATATTATTATAAAAATTTAATTTCAAAAATTTTAATTCAAGAATTTCAAATTAACCTTTACTTTAAAAAATTTTGAAATGCAAAAAAATTAAAAAGGAAGGAGGGGATAATTATGAATAGCGATTTTGAAAATAAAGTGCTAAATAAACTTGACTCATTAGAGAATAGATTAGATAAGTTAGATTTAAAAATTGATGGGGTAAACAATAATTTAAATAACAAAATAGACAATTTAGATAAAACATTAAATGATAGAATAGACAACTTAGATAAGAGTGTAAACGAAAAGATAAAGACACTAAATGCTAAAATGGATGGAATAAATGATAATTTGAATAAGAAAATAGACTATGTTGACAATAAACAAACAAAAAATATGGAAGATTTAAGTACAAAATTAGACTATATAAACAATAATGTAGTAACAATATTAAAAGAACAGATAAAAATGAGAGAACAACTTACAAAAGATAGAGAACAAAATAAAAAAGAACATAAATTATTTGAATATGAAATTAATAATTTAAAAAGATACATGGTAAATTAAAATTTAGCAATAAAAAGTAGCTAAAATAATTTTTAAATTATAGTTGATACCCTCTAATTTCAAACATTAGAGGGTATTTTGAGATTTTAAAACGAAATTTGCAAAAAAATATTGCATATGTTATAATGTTTTTGTATAATGGTTATACCAAAAGGTGGTAAAAAATATGGAATTACTTATGATAATATATATATTAGTATTTGTTATATTTGCATTAGTGGCATATGCTATAATGCAAATTAGATTATTAGGAATAAAAGTAAAAGATTTTTGGGACTTTATAGAAGCAAACCAAATGTTAGACAAATTATACAGATTTGCAAAACAGTATCAATCGATGTCATCACAAGAACAAGTAATTTATTTATCAGAAGCAGAAAAAATTTTTACAGCATTTGATAAAGTACCAGAAGAACTGTGGGAAGAAGAATACGAAAAATATAAACAAGTATTAAAAAAATATAAAGATATAAAAATGCTAAGATGGGTATCAAATTAAAGATAAAATTATAAATAAAAATTAAAAAAATAAAATGGGGGAATTTTAAAATGGAAGAAAAGCAAAAAACAAAGAAAAAAATGGGAGCGTTTGGAAAAATAATTATAGTATTAGTAATAATTTTAGCAATATTAATGGGAACAATCTTTTTCTTTGTAAAAGGGAAATTTGATAAATTACAAAATGTAAATATTGCAGAAGAAGATTTAGGAATTACAGAAACAGTTGCAGAAAACTTAACAGGATATAGAAATATAGCAATATTTGGTGTAGACAGTAGATCAGATGATTATGGAATTGGAAATAGAAGTGATTGCATAATTATTGCAAGTATTAATAATAATACAGGAGAAATAAAATTAATATCAGTATATAGAGATACATATGTAAATATAGAAGGCCATGGATTAGACAAAATAACACATGCATATTCTTATGGAGAAGCTCCATTAGCTATAAACACATTAAACAAAAACTTAGATTTAAATATAAAAGAGTTTGTAACAGTAAACTTTGACTCAGTAGCAGAAGCAGTAGACCAATTAGGCGGTGTTGAATTAACAATAACAGCAGATGAAATTAAATATATTAATGGATATATAAGTGAAACATCAAAAGTTACAGGAAAAACATCACAAAATATAACAAAACCAGGAACTTATACTGTAGATGGAGTACAAGCAGTAGCATATTCAAGAATTAGATATACAGCAGGTGGAGACTATAAAAGAACAGAAAGAATGAGAACAGTAATAGATGCAATGTTTACTAAATTAAAGACAAGAAGTTTAGCACAAATAAACTCATTTGCAGATAAAATATTACCACATGTATATACAAATATATCAGCTGGAGATATACTTTCAATGGTACCAAACATGGCAAAATATAAAGTAACAGAAAGTATAGGATGGCCTTATGATACAAAAGGAAAAACAATGGACCGTTGGTATGGAATTCCAATAACACTAGAATCAAATGTACAACAATTGCATAAAGAAGCCTTTGGAGAAACAGACTATACACCATCAGATACAGTAAAAACAATTAGCGAAAGCATCATAAAGAAAACAGGTTATACAAAATAAAATAAAGATGATATAAGGACTGGCTTTTAAGACCAGTCTTAAATTTTCTTAAGTTAATTAAGTTTTAGATTTTAATAAATTAACAAAACGACAAATGAATAATAGATAAAAAATAATAAAATAATAAAATAAAAAGGAAATAACCATGAAATTACAAATAAAAAGAATAATATATGCCGTTTTAACAATAGCGACATTTATAACAATTTTTATATTTTCAGGACAAAATGGAGAAACATCAAGTAAAACCAGTAGAGGATTTACTGAAAAAATAATAAATTTATTGCCAATAAGCAAAAATTGGAATAAAAATGAAAAGCAAGAAATTGTAGAGAAATCACAAACAGTGATTAGAAAATTAGCTCATTTTACAATTTATACTATAGCAGGAATATGGATGATGGCATTTGCAAATACATATGATAATGCAACATTAAAACAAAAAATAATAATAGTAATAGCAATAGGAATGCTATATGCCATTTCTGATGAATTCCATCAAATGTTTTCAGATGGTAGAACACCATCAATTAGAGATGTAGGAATTGATACATTAGGAGTCACTTTTGGAAGTATAATAAGCACAATAATTTTTAAAA
>FR884544.1:17876-18082 GCA_000435535.1 Clostridium sp. CAG:575
TAAGCACAATAATTTTTAAAATAGTTAAAAATTATAAAGAAAAAGCTAAAGTACACTAATAGTAAGATAAAATTCTAAAAGTATTGACATCAAACGACAAAAAATATATAATAACAAATAATAAGGGGAGAAAAAATAAAAATGAAAAATGTAGATAACTCTAAAAATGTTGAAATACTACACACACACACACACACACACACACA
>FR884544.1:18148-22482 GCA_000435535.1 Clostridium sp. CAG:575
AATAAAAATAAAATATGTTCTGAGACGGAAATATAGAATAGAACTTATAGTAAGATTAATAGTGACACTAACTATAAGTATAATATGTTGCTGTCTTTTTATTGTGTAAAAATAAAAAATAAATTAAAAAGGTATTATTTTCTATATTTAAAAATTAAAAAATATCTTGTAATATAAAATTAATTAGTGTATAATTTTAATTACAGGATTACGGAAAAAGTAATTAGGGGGATGTAAGTAGTTATGAAAGGTTTAAAAAACTATAGCTATTCAAGCGAACAAGCTATTGAAGAAACAATAATAAATAATGCTACTACTATCAACAATAAAAAAGTAAAATTGTACATAGAAAAAGCTGTAAAAAGGGTAATAGATATTATTGCTGGATTAGTAGGAACAATATTATTAATTCCAATAACCATAGGAATTTACATAGCAAGGAAAATGTTAAAAGAAGATGATGGACCAATATTTTATGATCAATTGAGAATTGGAAAAGGTGGAAAATATTTTAAATTATACAAATATAGATCTATGGTAATTGGAGCAGATGATAAATTAAAAGACTATTTAGCTGAAAATGAAGAAGCAAGAGAAGAATATTCAAAATATAAAAAATTGAAAAAAGATCCAAGAATAACAAAATTAGGAAATTTTTTAAGAAAAACAAGTTTAGATGAATTTCCACAATTTATAAATGTATTAAAAGGTGACATGAGCTTAGTAGGTCCAAGACCATATTTACCAAGAGAAAAAGAAGATATGAGTGAATATTATAAATATATTATACAATGTAAACCAGGTATTACAGGGTATTGGCAAATAGCTGGAAGATCAAATGTAACTTTTCAAGATAGACTAGATTTAGATATTAAATATTATGAAACAAAATCATTAAAAAATGATATTAAAATACTATTAAAAACTTTTATAAAGGTTTTTGTAAAAGAAGGAGCAATTTAAAGGAAAAATGGAGGAAACAAAAGAACCTATAAGAATAGGACATGTAATTGGAAAATGGGTAGGTGGTGGAGTAGAAGCAGTTGTGATGAATTATTATAGACATATTGATAGAAATAAAATTCAATTTGATTTTATATGTGATGAAGATTCTACCAATATACCATATGAGGAAATAGAAAAATTAGGCGGTAGAGTTAT
Organism: Clostridium sp. CAG:575; assembly: GCA_000435535.1. Lineage (GTDB taxonomy): Bacteria > Bacillota > Clostridia > TANB77 > CAG-508 > CAG-269. The sequence goes on from FR884544.1 coordinate 19,310, forward strand.
TATAGTACCACCATATCAAAAAGTTTTTAAATATCATAAAGAATTAAAAAAAATTTTAAAAGAGAATAAGTATGAAATAGTACATTCACATATTAATACGTTATCAGTATTTCCATTATTTGCTGCTAAAGAGGCTGGGGTACCTGTGAGAATTGCACATAGTCATAGCACAACAAATAAAAAAGAATGGAAAAAGAATATTGTTAAACAAATATTAAGACCGCTTGCTAAAGTATTTGCTACTGATTATTTTGCTTGTTCAGAATTAGCAGGAAGATGGTTATTTGGAAATAAAGCTTTTGAAGCAGGAAAAGTTTATATTTTAAATAATGCGATAGATATTGATAGATTTAGATTTAATGAAAAAACTAGAGATAAAAAAAGAAAAGAATTAAATATTAATAAAGATACTTTAGTAATAGGTCATATTGGAAGATTTGTGGCACAAAAAAATCATACATTTTTAATTGATGTATTTAATGAAATTGTGAAAGAAAAAGATGATATTATGCTCATATTGGTTGGGCAAGGACCATTAAAAAAAGAAATACAAGAAAAAGTGAAAAAATTAGGATTAACTGCTAAAGTTGCTTTTTTAGGGCAAAGAAATGATGTTAATGAATTATATCAAGCTATGGATATTTTTATTTTACCTAGTTTATATGAAGGTTTGGGAATGGTAACAATAGAAGCACAAGTTTCTGGATTGAAATGTATTTGTTCGAATGAAGTACCAAAAGCAGTTAATTGTACTAATAATGTTTTATTTGTTGAATTAGATAGTGAATTGACTAATTGGAAGAATGCTGTTTTAGATAATATTAGAATCAAAAGAAATTCAGAAAATTTTGAGATTGATGAGATTTATAATATAAAAAAAGAAATTCTAAATCTTGAAAAAAAATATATTAAATTAGTTGGTGATAGGAAATAATGAAAAAAATAGTTTTTTATACTGAAAAATGGACAAATGGTGGAATAGAGACTTTTATAGTTAATGCAATAGAAAACTTAGATAGAGAAAATTATAAAATAGAAATAATTACATCTCAAAAAGAAAATGAAATTTATGATAGTAGATTACTGAAATTAAATGTCGATTTACATGAAATTCATACTAAAATTTTTAATCCGTTTATAAGAATATTTAAAAATATAATTCAATTCAAAAAAACAATTAAAAAAATCAAGCCAGATATTATACATATAAATGTATATAATGGAGTAGGATTAGTTTACGCTTATCTTTCTAGTAAATGTGGAATTAAAAATATTATTTGTCATGCACATAATACAGGAATAGATAATGATTACTTTAAAATAAAAAAATTTATACATACAATATGCAAAGAGATATTTACTTCTTCAAAATATACATATTTAGCTTGTACGAAAGATGCAGCTGAATTTTGTTTTGATATGAGAAAACAGAATGATGTTGAAATTATAAGAAATGGAATAGACATTAAGAAATTTTCTTTTAATGAAACTGAAAGAAAAAAAATTAGAAGTGAACTTAATTTATCTGAAAATGATTTTTTAATTGGCAATGTAGGAAGGTTTGTCCCTCAAAAAAATCATAAATTTTTAATTAAAATATTTGTGAAATATTTAAAAATTAATAATAATGCTAAATTGATTTTAGTAGGAACAGGAAAGCTACAACGTGATATCAAAGAAGAAGCGGTTAGGTATGGAATCGAAGACAAAGTTTTATTTTTAGAAATGAGGAGAGACATTCAAAGAATATTTTGGGCTATGGATATATTTATATTCCCTTCAAAATATGAGGGATTAGGAATAGTATTAATTGAAGCACAAGCTTCAGGATTGAAGTGTTTAGCGTCTACAAATATTCCAAAAGATGTTAAAGTTACTGAAAATATCGATTTTATTGATATTGGCAATGAGAATATAGAAAAATGGGTGGAAAAAATTAAAGAAAATGAAAAATACAGTAGGACTTATAAATATGAGGAAATTAAAGAAAAAGGTTATGATAAGTCTAAAATTGGTGAAAGTTTGAATAAGATATATTTAAGGATAGGAGAGAGTGATGGATAAGGTGTGCGTTGTTGTACCGATTTATAACGTTCAACAATATTTAGAAAGATGCTTGAATAGTATTATTAATCAAGATTATAAAAATTTGCAAATAATATTAGTTGATGATGGATCTACGGATTTATCATTAGAAATTTGCAATAAATATAGGAAAATGGATAGTAGAATAGAAGTTTATCATAAAGAAAATGGAGGTCTTTCTTCAGCTAGAAATGTTGGAATTGATAATTGCAAATGTAAATTTATATGCTTTATAGATAGTGATGATTATATAGAATTAGATATGATTTCGCATTTGATGAAAAATATGAAATTGTATGATGCTGATATTTCGACTTGCGACATTTTGCCTTTTACTAATAAAAAAATTACTTGTGAAATGAAAAATAAAATTAATCGAAAAAAAGAAGTAATTAGATGTATGGATAATAAACAAGCATTAAAAGAAATGATAAATTTGAATAAAATAATTTATCCAAATGCGGTTAATAAAATTTATAAAATTGAAATTTTTAAAGGAAATATTAGATATCCATTGGGAAAATTATATGAAGATATGTTAGTCACAGCTAAGTTATTATTTAATTCAAATAAGATAGTTGTCTCTAATAAAATAAAATATTTTTATTTTATTAGAGAAGATTCTATAACAAATTATAGATATTCCAAAAAAGAAAATGATCATATCGAGATGAGTAATGAATTACTGGATTTTATATTTAAAAATGAAAAAGATTTATATAAAGACTTTAAAATCTATCATATAATAAATATGATTTCTACATGTAATAAAATGATAAGGGCTAATGTGGAAGATAATGAAAAAATAGTTAATCAAACTCAAAAAAATATACGAGAAAATAAAAGAAATATTATTTTTTCTAATAACATTTCTTTCTTCAAAAAAATGCAAATTTTTATATTTTTAAATGAAAAAATTTATAAAAAAATTTTTATAAAATTGAAAGGATAAGCAAATGAAAAAAAAAGATGTATTTATAAATTTCTTTGCAGTTATATTTTATCTTTTAATAATATTAATTAATTATATTTCTGACGGTAATACTTTAATTAATTCTATATGTTTACAAAGTGTTTCTGGAATTGTT
>FR884545.1:0-6205 GCA_000435535.1 Clostridium sp. CAG:575
ATGTTATAGTTATGATAATATTAAAAAGTAAAAAAAATATTATATATAATACTAGAGTTATAATAATTGGTATTTATTGGGGGATATTTTTAACTTGTGAAAGAAGAATGTTTGTTATTTTTGCTGTAGGTTCTTTAATGATTGCTTTATATGCTATAAAGAAAGTTAAAATAAAAAATAGTATAATTATTGGTAGTGTTATAGTTTTATTATCAATATCTACTGCTTTAAGAACAGGTATAAAATTTACGCAAAAAAATATAATGGATGTTGTATATATGTCTACAACTGAATATTATTGTACATTTTCAATCACCAATGCTTATATTGTTAATCCGCCTGAACTTCAATATGGAAAAACTTATTTATATGATACTTTTTCTAAATTTTTTCCAAGAGCAATATTTCCTAATAAGCCTGAGGATTTATCTAAGCAATTTAAGGATGAATATAATTTAAAAGTTGGGTTTGCATATAATCCTGTTGCTGAAGGAATATTAAATTTTGGAAAATATGTAATATTATTCTTACCAATATTATTAGTATTTATAACTATTATGGCTAATAAATTAGGTAGATTAAATATATTGAATTATATTATTATTGCTATTTCGTCTTTTGATTTTTGCAGAGGACCATTTTCAAATTATTGTTTTGATTTGATTTTTATGATGATTTTAGCGATATTAATATTTAATGTGAATTATGGTGAAAAGAGGGTAAAAGTAGAATGAAAAAAATTGGAATTTTAACATATCAAAAATCATTTAATTATGGAGCGATGCTTCAAGTATATGCTAGTCAAAAAGTTATTGATAAGTTTGGGTATGAAGGATATATTGTTAATTATGAAAATGATGAAGAAAAAAAAGAAAACAAATTATTTTCGTATCGTAAAGATAAGAAAATAATTGAAAATATTAAGAATTTTATCAGAAATGTATTTTTTGATTCTTATAGAATAAGAAAAAATAATTTTAATGATTTTGGGAATAGGCTAAGAAAAACTTCAAAAGTAAATTCAACAGAGGAAATCGAAGAAAAATTATCAGATAAAATTGATATCTTTGTTGCTGGAAGTGATCAAATATGGAATCCAGCTATAACAGGCTCTGAATTTGAAAAAGCTTTTTTACTTGATTTTAATGCTAAAAAAAAGATTTCATATGCTTCTAGTGCTGGAAGTCATTTATATAATGATGAAGAAATTAAATATATAAAAAAAGCCTTAAAAGATTTTAAACATATCTCAGTTAGAGAATGTTTTTTGAAAGATCAATTAGAAAAAGCTGGGATATCAAATGTAAAAGTTGTTCTTGACCCTACACTTTTATTAACATCTAAAGAGTGGAGAGAAGATTGTTATGATGAATCAATATTAAAAGAAGTTCCTAATAAATTTATTTTAGTTTATTTATTAGAACCATATAATGAGTTTTGTGCTAATATTATTTTGAAACTGAAAAATAAATTTAATTTACCTATCGTATATATAGGTTTTACAAACAGAAAAAAGAAAAATATTGATATAAATTTAACAAATGTAACTCCAGAACGTTTTGTTACTTTAATAGATCATGCAGAATGTATAGTTACAGATTCTTTTCATGGGAATGCTTTTGCTGTTAATATGAAAACAAATTTATATTCGATTTTAAATCCTTCAAATCCTAAAAGAGTAGAAAATTTCTTGAGTAATTTGGATTTAAAAACAAGAATAATAACTGATGAAAAAGATATTGACAATATACCTTTTGATGTAAAATATGTTAAAGCTGAAGAAAAATTAAGTATAGAGAGAAGAGAATCTATAGAATATTTGACAAATGCTTTAAGCGGAAAGGAAACAAAATGAAAATAAAAGAGAAAATAAAAAAGAATAAAGCTATTTTAAAGTTAGTGAGATATATTAAATTAATAAGAAAATATATAGATGATGCTAATTTTTTTATTGATACTTATTCATTTTCAAGTGAAGCAGAAGAAAAACTGTTGTATAGAATGAGCTATATTGTGCATTCAATAGAAAAAGCTTTGACTAATGAAAAATTGAGACCTTTTGGAAAAGATAAAGTGACAGAATTACTTAATTTAGTTATTGATTATGAAAAATTAGGTTATGATAGGAATAGATTTGCTTTTAAATTAGCTATTAGTGCTTTAGAAAAGTATGTTAATATATATAATGAGAATCAATGGAAAGAAGAAGAAATACATACTGAAATAAAAAAAGTTATTGAAAATTACAAAGATACACCTAAAATAGATATAGGAAGTTATAAAATAGATTTGTCTGTATTAGAAGAAGGGAAAAATTTTGATTATTTTAAATTTATTAAATCAAGACATTCTGTTAGAAATTTTAGTAAAAATAAAATAAATAGGAAGGATTTGGAAAAAGCTATCGAAATGGCAATGTTAACTCCATCTGCTTGTAATAGGCAAATGATTAAAGCTTATTATATTGAAAATTTTGAAATAAAAGATAATATTACTGAGTTAGCTATGGGAATTTCATGTTTTGATAAAAAAAATGTTAATTATTTAATTATAACTTTTGATAATGCTGCTTTTCAATTTGATGGAGAAAGAAATCAAGGATGGTTTAATGCAGGATTATTTACTATGAATTTAATGAATGCTTTCCATTCTTTAGGTATAGGATCTTGTTGTATTGAATTTGCTAATGAAAAAAAGGACGAATTATTTTTAAAAAAATTAATAAATATCGGAGATAGTGAGAAAATTGCTATTATACTAGCTGTTGGATATTATAGTGATAATACTGTGATTCCATATAGTTCAAGAAAGAAAATAGAAGAAATTTTAGAAATTAAATAGAAAGGTTAAAAAATGAATAGAGAAAAAGAATTAGCAAAAAATACTTTAATAATTACAATTGGAAGAATTTGTACTCAAATGATAACATTCTTTTTATTGCCATTATATACAACAATTTTAACTACCGAAGAATATGGAATTGTTGATTTATTGAATTCTTTAGTTATGTTTTTGATTCCTATAATTTCTTTACAATTAGAACAGGCAGTTTTTAGAAAATTGATTGATAACAGAAAAAATAATAATCAAATAAAAAAAATAATTTCTTCAACTTTTTTGTTTATACTAAGTAGTTTGATTTTATATATTTGTATTTTTAGTTTTTTTTCTATATTTATTAAAAATCAATATAAATATTTTTTATTATCTAATGTAATAATTATATTGATAGCTAATGTTTTATTGCAAATTATAAGGGGATTAGGAAATAATAAAGGATATTCAGTTGCATCGTTTATATCAGCTACGGTTACTGTAATATTAAATGTTGTATTAGTAGCGCTTTTAAAATGGGGAGCTTATGGTATGCTTTTAGCTACTTTTATTGGAAATTTATCAAGTATAGTATATTTGTGTTTTAAAATTAAAATTGTTAGGTTTATTGATTTAAAAGAAGCTAGAAAAAGTCTTATTATAGAAATGATTAAGTACTCATTTCCATTAATTCCTAATGCTATTTCATGGTGGATTTTTGATTCTTCTGATAGAATTATAGTAAGTACATTTTTAGGTGTGTCACAAAATGGTATTTTGTCTGCAAGTTATAAGTTTTCTAATGTATTTATTGTAATATACAATATTTTTAATATGACTTGGACAGAAAGTGCTGCATTACACATTAGTGATGAAGATAAGGATGAATTTTTTTCAAATATAATAAATAAAGCATTGAAATTTTTTATTCCACTGGCATATATTATTATTGCTGTAATGCCAATAATATTTCCAATAATGATTAATAATAAATTTCAAGAAGCATATAATCATATATTTATTTTATTAATTTCTTCTATTTTTAATGTTATAGCTGGATTATTGAGTGTAATATATATTGCAAAAAAAGAAACAAAAAAGATTGCTAAAAGTTCAATGTTAGCGGCATTAATAAATTTAATTATAAATATATTTTTAATACGATATATTGGATTGTTTGCAGCTTCTATTTCAACTTTGGTATCATATTTTGTTTTAATGATATATAGGATTATTGATGTGAAAAAATATATTAAGTTGAATTATGATTATAAGTTTATTTCAGAAATGATATTATTTGGAATAATATTATTATTTACATATTATATTAAAAATCTAATGTTAACTATTGCAGTTATTATTTTATGTATGTGTATGTTTTTAAAATATAATAAAGAAAATATTCAATCTATATTTATGAGTATTAAGGTATTTTTAAATAAAAAAGGGGGGAGAACATGAATAAAAGAGATAAAGTAATTGATGTTGCTAAAGGAATTGGTATAATTTTAGTTATTTTAGCTCATGTTTTAAAAGGAAAAAATATATTTGTTTTAGAAGTGATTTATTATTTTCATATGCCTTTATTTTTCTTTATAAGTGGTCTTTTATCTTATTATGATAAAAGTAACAATTTTAAAGAATTCTTATTAAAAAAATTCAAATCAATTATAATTCCTTATATAGTGTTTTCTATAATATCTTTTATGTATTGGGCCTTAATTGAAAGAAAACTTAGAAATCAAATGGATGTTTCATTATTAGAAAATTTTTTGAATATATTTATATTTAGAGTAGATGAGAATAAATACATTTATAATATTGTGTTATGGTTTTTACCTTGTTTATTTGTATCAGAAATAATTTTATATGTATATAGAAAAATGACTAACATTAAAGGAATGTTGATTTCTTTAATTAATTTAAGTATAGGTTTAATATTGGCTAAAAGTTCTCTTATTTTTCCATTTGCATTAGAGACTGCATTGATAGCATCGTTTTTTATGTATATTGGTTTTTTATATAAAAAATTCAATTTGCAAATTTCAAATATTAATAAAAAAATATTGGCATTAATGTTTATTTTGTCAAATATAATTATAATTATATCTAACTCTTTAAATTTGAAAGTAAATATGCTAAACCATGAGTATTCAAATATATATTTATTTATTTTAGCGTCTTTTTCAGGAATCACAATTATATTTTTATTATCAAATAAAATAAGAAATAATAAGATTTTAAATTTTTTAGGTAAGAATTCTTTAATGTTGATGTGTTTACATGAACCTTTAAAAAGAGTTATAATAAAATTGTGGTCTATTATTTTTAAAATATCTATTGATGTAATTAGATGTAATTTATTATTATCTTTAATTTTAACTATAATAATTATATGTTTTATACTACCAATTATAGTAGTAAAAAACAAATATAAAATAAAAAATTATCAAGTTAAAATTTAAGTTGCTTTAAGGTATTAAATTGATAAAGATATAAAGTATTTAGCAGATAAAGTTTTGTGTTTATCACAACTAGGAAATACTTTGGGAACATTATAAATATTAAGGGAATTATTATAAGAACGGAAAAAGTCGTTAATTTTCCAAAAAATATGATTACAATTAATTTTGTAATCATATTTTTTTCGACTTCTCTATAGATAGCTTTTAAGCCTTTAGAAAATAATGATTTATCATAATAACAACATATGATAGAGTCAATTAAATAAGGAATACCAACATATTGGTTTCTTTGAACTTTGAGTTTTAAGAATAAATCATAAAGTTTTTCTTTTAATTCATTTTCTGATAAAAGTTGATTATTGGATTTAGGAGTCATTTTTATTATTGGGTTATTTTCTAAATTAAGTGACGAGTATATTTCTGAATTTATATTTAACAAAATTATATTTTTATTGTTTTGAATATCTATTGTATTACTATCAAAAGTTTTTACTTTTAACGAGTTATTTTTTAGTCTATCTAATAAAGTTTTAGTTCTTTTTTCATCGGCGATAAATATTTCTGGCATTCTATATTTTTCTCCTAAAAAAATAAATTAAGATTTATTTAATTTACATAACAATTATATCATTAAAAGCCTTGAGGGGCAATACTTTAAATAGTATTTTTTTGTGACAAAATACGACATTTTTTGCATAATATTAAATATTATTTACCATTTTTTACCACTTTTTACATTTTTTTACCATTTATGTAATTTGTGCTAAAATATATGGTATAGTTTTAATCAAATATACAAAAAGAAGAATTTTATAATATACAAAGATGAACAAATAAAATTAAGATACATCTGATGAGAATTTGGAAGCATTAGCATCTTAGAGTGCAGAAAGATATGGGGATGTATTTATTTTATTTAGGGGTTA
>FR884545.1:6252-12919 GCA_000435535.1 Clostridium sp. CAG:575
GATAGTGATTGAGAAAGAAAGACTCAATTACTATCTTCATTTTTTTGTCTATAATTTAATATGTTTATTTGTGAGCTGTCGTGGATCTCCTAAATTTGAGTTGTTTAACAATTTGAATTTAGGAGGTTTTTTTATTGGAATATAAATTAAATGATAAGGAGAAATCTTATTTAAAGAAATTAATAATAAATGAGAGAATTGATTATATTAGAAAAAGTAGAATTTTTGATCGTGAGGTATTAGTAGATTTTTCAGATTTTATATTAAAAAAGAACACTATTGATAAATTAGATAACAAATTATTTTATAGTGAAAAAATAATTTATGATTTTAAAAATTTTATCGATTCTTTTTAAGACGAAGCCTTGATAGAAATTTATAAAAGTTTATCTATTAAAGAGCAATATATAATTTTTGCATATTACTATCTTGGATTTTTAGACAAAGAAATAGGAATTAAATTAAATACTAGTACTAAATATTTAAAAAAGTTAAGACACAAAATTATAAATAAAATTAGAAAAAAACTTTTAGGAGGCAGTAAAAATGTTTAATAATTTTAATTTATCGAATAATGAAATATTAGATATTATTAATCAATATATGAATTTAATTAATAAATATAGTGTTGTAGATGGCAAAATAGATGAGGATTTAAAACAAGAAATTTTAATAGGAACTTTGAAAGATTTAAGAAAAAATAAAAAAATTAAAATTTTTTAAAAAAAGGGTTACCTTTTGCAATTTCATTTCGCCTTTATATATAGAAGGGTATGAAAATATACTTTTAAGTACATTGAAAAGTGAATACGAAGAAACAAAAAATATTGAGGATAGCGTAGATTATTGAGTATATTAGAAGGACAGTTATTAAATTTTATACCTCCGAAACTTGATGGAGGTAAAATTGGAACAAAGTCTAGATTTATGTTAGTAACAAAGAATGATAAAGTGAATAAAACAATTTAAATGATAAATGTTTCAAGCATTAAGGGCAAAGAACATAAATTAAATTTCACTAGACAGAATTTGACAAATGTGTTAAAATATAAACAATATTTTAGCACTTTTTTATTTTAAGAGGAGATAATAATGAACGAAGAATTAGATTTAAAAGAAATTGTAAAATTTATGTACCAAAGAAAGAAAATAATAATAGCAATAATAGCAATAGCAGCAATATTAGGAATGCTATACACATTTATAATAAAAAAGCCAACTTACAAAGTAACAGCACAAATCTTAATAGATAAAGCTGATGTTTCAGTAGAGCAAGTAATAGCAAGCAAAGAAATAATACAAGATGAAATAGAAGCTACATTTGATAAAACAAGCAAAGTGATAAAAGTTACTACAGAAATGCAAAACAAAGATGAAGCATTGAATACAACAAATCAATATATTGAAAAGCTTCAATCAAAATTAGAAGAAGTTTATGAAATAAACAAATTTCAAATAATAGAAACACCAGAATTACAACAACAAGCAAGTAATGAAAATTATATAAAAGATATATTAATAGCAGTTTGTGTTGGGATTTTTATTGATGGGTCATATATTTTAATTGCATTAAATTTAAAAGGTTTAACAAATATTTTTGAAATAGAAGAGTACTTAAAAATAAAAGCACTAGGCGTAGTTAATTTTGATAATAATAAAAAACAAAAACAAGATGTATATATATCAGAAAATGAAAGTATACAATATGAATTAAAAAGAATTCAAGCCAATCTAATGCTAAATAACGATAACAAAAATCCTCAGACAATTCTATTTACTGGAACGAAAAAAGGTGTTGGCTCATCATACATAACTAATAATTTAGCAATGCAATTTGCAAAAATATATTCAAGAATATTAATAATTGATACAGATATAAAAAATAAAACATTAACAAATGTTATGAACAAAAAAGAATGTGAAGGAGTAACTAATATTATTAGCTCAAATAACATAGATAATGTTAATAGTTTAGTACAAAAAACAAAAGTAGAAAATCTTTTTATTTTACCTGTAGGAATTAAGAAAATTGGTGAAGAAGCATTTTTAACCGAAAATATGTTAAATGCTATAGACAAGTTAAAGCAGAATTTCGATATAATTTTAATTGATACTTCGTCTATTAATGAAGGAGTACTTCCTATATGCTTAACTAGCATTACTGAAGCAACTGTTTTAATAGCAGAATCAGGTAAAGTAAAACAAGAAGATATTTTAAAAGCTAAAATGGAAATTGAGAATGTTGGTGGAAAAATATCTGGAATTGTATTAAATAAAAATATTTAAAAATAAATTGAATTGGCAGAAGTATTATTAAGATTTTATGAAATCAAAAACGACTCAAGAGCATAGTCTCTAGGGTTGTTTTTTTGTTGTATTATTTAGATGTTTTTTAAAATAAGAATTTATATTATAAAATTTTACAAAATTTGACAAATTTGTTATGAAGGTATATTATAAGTACAATAAAAGGGGGATTTTATATGGAAGAAAAAAGAACAACAAAAATAAAAAATATTATTTTATGGTGGATATCAATAATGCTAATTTTATATACACTAATTTATATAGGAGATGCAACACCACAGGCAATTTGTTTCGGAATTTTAGCAGTATTATTGATGCCACCAGTAAACAATAAAATAAACGAAAAATTTATAAAAGAAAATAGAAAAAATAAAATAATAAAAATAGTAACAGAAGTTTTAGCATTTTTTGTTATAATAGCAAATTTACCGGCCAATAATACAAATCAAAATTATGATAAAAATAATGCTATAGAAACAACCTCAAAAATAAATACTAATACTACAAATGTGTTAAATAAAACAAATACAAGTATTACAAACATAAATACAAATGAAACTAGTACAAGCAAAGAATTAGAAAGTAATAATAGTACAAGTACAAATACTTCAAATAGTGTAGAAAATTCTAATAGTGAAATAACTAATTCAGATAAAAATCAAGAAGAAAATCATAGTAATACAGCATCAACATATAATGCAAATCAAAATACTAAAAATAACAATACAAATTCAAATACCAAAAATATAAATGCTAATACCAATACAAAAAGTAGCAATACTAAAACAACACAAAGTAGTACAAAAAAGAATACTGCAACTTCAACAAAAAAGACGACAACACAATCAACAAGTACAACCACTACAGATAATAGCAGAACTGTATATGTAACACCAACAGGAAAAAGATATCATTATATATCAACATGCGGTGGTAAGAATTCAACAGCTTCAACATTAAATAAAGCAAAAGCTAGAGGCTTAACACCTTGTCAAAAATGTGCAAAATGATTATGAATATTTTGAATATAAGGAGAAAATAGAATGGAAAAACAAATGTTAGATAATATTGAGTCAATATCACTTGATGGAATTGAGTCATTAACAGATATAATATTAAGTAATGAAATAATAGAAAAAATCCCAATAGCTAATGTTGCATCGGCTATTATAAAAACAGGAGAGATGATATATAATAAAAATTTATTAAAACAAACAACTAATTTTATAGAAAGTTTAAACGGACAAGAAGTAAAGAAAAATTAGAAAAATATAGAAAAAAATTTTTAAATGATGATAAAAAACGAAAGGCAGAATTGGAAAGAGTTCTATTATATTTAAATAAAAATATTGATATTGAAAAATCTAGATTATTGGCTAAGTTCTATGTTGCATATGTTAATGAAGAAATAAAATGGGAAAAATTTTGTGAATTTGCATCAGTTATTAATCAAATATTTATAGATGATTTGACAATAATTTATAATATTTATAAAGATGAACCAGTAAAAGTTGTTATTTATGAAAGTTATAAAATAAGTAGATTAATGGCAATAGGTTTATTGAGTAATTATAGTGGAGCAATAACAGTACAAGAATTATCAAGCGGAAAAACAGGGGTAAGGGAAATTTATGAAAAAAACGAATTAGGAGAATTGTTTGTAAAAATTGCTACAAAGGAGGAAGTAAAAAAGTTAAGAAATTAATACAAAAATTCTCAACTTTTTATCTCAAATATCTTGCTAGAAAAATGTCAATATGATAAAATAGTTTTGCGTTTAAAAACACAAAAGCAAAAGAGTAAATTAAAAGATAATTTACTAAAAATAGAAGGGAATGGAAAGTGAAATGGAAGAATTAGATTTAAAAGAACTATTAATGCTATTTTGGAATAAAAAATTAAAAATAATTCTAATAATAGCAATATTTATGGCATTAGGAATAATTTATACTATAGGATTTGTAACACCAGAGTACACATCATCAACAAGTTTATTACTAGCAAATTCAAGTGATACATCAAAAGCAAATACAATTACAACAGCAGATATAACATTAAACTCAAAATTAGTATCTACATATAGTGAATTGATAAGAAGTAAAAAAATATTAAGCCCAGTAATTGAAAATTTAGGAATTAATATCAGTTATGACAAATTAAAAAATAATGTAACTGTAAGTTCTGTAAAAGATACTGAATTAATAAAAATATCAGTAACAAATGAAAGTGCAACAGTTTCAGCTAAAATAGCAAATGAAATAGCAAAAGTATTTAAAGAAAAAGTAGCAGAAGATATTTATAAAATAGATAATGTTGTAGTTGTTGACGAAGCAGAAGTTAGTGACACACCATCAAATATTAATCATACAAAGGATGTTATGATGTTTGCAGTTATTGGTTTTGTAGTTTCTGTTGCATATGTATTAATTGCAAATATGCTAGATACTACAATAAAAACAGAAGAAGATGTAGAAAAACTATTTAGAGTTCCTGTTTTAGCATCTATACCAATGTGCGAATTTGAGACGAATAAAAAAGGAGGTAAAAGAAGATAATGAAAATAAGAAAAGAATTAATAGCACAGAGAGATCCAAAGTCTCCAATATCAGAAGTTTTTAGAACATTAAGAACAAATATACAATTTATGAATTCTAGTAAAAAATTAAAAACATTATTAATTACCTCAACATTCCCAGGAGAAGGAAAAAGCTGGGTATCATCAAACTTAGCAGTAACTTTTGCACAAGCAGGAAATAGAGTTATTCTAATTGATGCAGATATGAGAAAAGGAAGACAATATACTATTTTTGGAGCTGCTCCAAAGCCAGGATTATCAAATTGTCTAGCTGAAATGGAAATGACAAACCAAAATGATTGGGACATTTCTAGATATATTCAAAAAACAGAAGTTGAAAACTTATTATTAATACCAGCTGGTAGCATTCCACCAAATCCTTCTGAATTATTAGTTTCAGAGCAAATGATGAAATTATTAAATGATTTAAAAGAAGTTTGTGATTTAATTATTATAGATGGAACACCATGTGAATTAGTAACAGATTCTGTAATTCTATCAAGAATTGCCGATAGTACAATGATTGTTACTGCACATAAAGAAACAAAAAAAGAAAATTTAGATAGAGTAATTAAAAATATACAAAATGTTGGTGGAAAATTAGCAGGTGTTGTTATTAATAAAATGCCAATATCAGCAAAAAAATACAATGAAAAATATTATTATCATCAATCACAGGAAGATTTTGAGGCAAGAAATAGAGCAGAGGAATTAAAAAGAAAAACAAATAATGTTATTCGTCAAAATACAGAGGCTGAGAAAGATAAAGAACTAAATCGAAATATAGAAGAAAACAAATACAATAATGAAATAAAGACAGAAAGTAATGATTTAGAAAGACCAAATTTTGTACAAAATAATTCAAATGTAGCAATGAACAAAACAAATGATATACTAAGTCAAATAAACTCTTATTTAGATAAGGAGAAGAAAGACTTGAATTAAAAACTAAACGGAAAAAGAGGAGAACAACAATGATAGACTTTCATTCACACATCTTACCAAATATAGATGATGGGTCAAGAAGCATAGAAGAAACATTTAATTTAATAAAAGAAGCAAAAGAAGTAGGATTCGAAGGAATTGTATTAACATCTCATTATATAGAAGGATATTATGAAACTGACGTACCAGAAAGAGATGTATGGGTAAATGCAATAAAAGAAAATTTAAATACAAAAGGAATAGATATAGATTTATACTTAGGAAATGAAATATATATATCTGAAAATATGATGGATTTACTAATTAATAATAAAGCATCAACAATAAATAATACTTGCTATGTATTATTTGAAATGCCATTAAATGTAGAACCAATGAACTTATATAATGTCATATATTCTTTACAAGAGAATAAACTAATACCAGTATTAGCACATCCAGAAAGATATAAATTTGTTCAAAAAGAGCCGGAGTTAATTTATGATTTAATTGAAAAAGGTGTACTAATGCAAGCAAATTATGGAAGTATTTTAGGACAATATGGAGAAAGTGCACAAATGATTGTAAGAAAGTTCTTTGAAAATAATATGATACATTTCTTAGGAAGTGATGTTCATAGGCAAAATACAATTTATAAAAATATTCCAAGAGCATTAGAAGCAATTAGTGAAATTATTGGAGAGGAAAAGTTAAGAGAATTAACAACAACTAATCCAAAATTAGCATTAAACAATAAAAGAATAGATATAGAAGAACCAGAGGAATTTACGCTTACATTCAAAGAAAAATTAATGATGTTTTTCAAAAAATAAGAGGGAAGAGGGGACGTTCCTCATTTTT
>FR884546.1:0-7546 GCA_000435535.1 Clostridium sp. CAG:575
CTCTTTCCTATTCTTTTAATTTTTAGGAGGTTTTATGGGATTAAGAATTGTATATGGAAAATCAGGAAGTGGAAAAAGTGAATTTTGCTTTTCTGAAATAGCTAATTTAATAGAAAAAGAAAAGAAAATATATATTATAACACCAGAACAATTTTCATTTACAGCAGAAAAAAAATTAATGGAAAAAATGGACAAATTAGAAAAAAATGTAGCTATAAATGCAGAAGTAATAACATTAAGTAGAATGGCATTTAGAGTACTACAAGAAGTAGGGGGCAGTAAAAAAACAAAACTTACAAAGTGTGGAAAAGCCATGTTAATTTATTCAATTTTGAATAATAAGAAAAAAGAATTAAAATTTTTAAGTAAATCTGACGAAAATATAGATATATCAATGGCGGCAATTACAGAACTAAAAAAACATGGAGTTACAACAGAAAAAATACAAGAAGAAATAGAAAAGTTACAAGATGACTATTTAAAAGCAAAGTTAAAAGACATGCAATTAATTTATCAAAATTTTGAAGAAAAATTAACTGGAAATTACATAGAAGAAACAGATTTATTAACAATGCTTGCACAAAATGTGGAAAACACAGATATAATAAGAGATAGCTTGATTTATATAGATGAATTTTCTGGATTTACAGCACAAGAATATGAAGTAATAAAAGAACTAATAAAAATAGCAAAACAAGTCACAATAACAATATGTACAGATGAATTAAATCCAAGTGCATACCCAGATAATGATATTTTTTATTCTAATAAAATAACAGTTTCAAAGATACTTAATTTAGTAAAAGAAAATAATTTGAAATTAGAAAAAAGCATATATTTAAAAGAAACACCAAGATTTAAAACTAAAGAATTACAACATTTAGAAAAAAACATATATCAAAATAAAATACAAAAATATGAGAATAAGCCACAAAATTTACAGCTATTTTTAGCACAAAATCCATATTCCGAAATTGAAAACATAGCAAAAGAAATAACAAAATTAGTAAGAGATGAAAAAATAAGTTATAAAAATATTTCTATAATAACAAAAAATATAGATACATATTCAAGTTTAGTAAAAGCAATATTTGCAGAATATAAAATACCAGTTTTTATAGACGAAAAAAAAGACTTAAATCAAAATAGAATTGTGCAATACATATTATCAATTTTAGAAATATATAGTAGCAATTATTCAAAAGAAGCGGTATTTAATTATTTAAAAACAGGATTTGTAGACATAGATTTAAACGATTTATTTGAATTGGAAAACTATTGCACAAAATGGGGAATAAAGCAAAAAAAGTGGAAAAATAATTTTACATATGGAATTACAGAACAAACAAAAGAAAAAATAGAATATCTAAATAAATTGAGAGAACAAATAATAGAGCCATTAGTAGAGTTAAGAACAAAATTTGGAACAGTAAAACAAACAACAAAAGCAATTTATGATTTTATGCAGGAACAACAAATTGAACAAAAAATTAGCAATAAAATGAAAAAACTAGAAGAAAAAGGAATGTTAGAACTAGCACAAGAATATAAAACAAGTTATCAAATTATTTTGGATATATTTGATGAAATGGTTCTTATATTTGGAGAAGATAAAATTGGAATTGAACAATATCGTCAGATTTTAAAAACAGGATTAAAAAATAGTGAATTAGGAAAAATTCCAGGAACACAAGACCAAGTAATAATAGGAGATGTAGATAGGTCAAGAACACATAAAGTTGATATAATATTTATTATTGGACTAAATGATGGAAGTTTTCCAAGTGTAAACAAAGCAGAAGGATATTTTGGAGATAAAGATAGACAAACACTAAAAAATGACGGAATTGAACTAGCAAATGGAACATTGGAAAATTTATATGAAGAAAATTTTAACATATACAAAGTTTTTACAACAGCAGAACAAAAACTTTACTTATCATATGTATCAACAGATTCAGAAGGAAAAGCACTAAGACCATCAACAATGATATATAAAATAAAAAAGATATTCCCACAAATTCAAGAAGAAAGTGACATGATAAACAAAAAATATGAAATATCAAGTCCGATAATTACATATCAAGAACTATTAGAAAATATAGCTAATCTAAAAGAAAAAAATGAAATAGATCCAATATGGTATGTAGCATATCAATATTATAAAAATCAAGAAAAATGGAATACTAAGCTACAAAAAGACTTAGAAGCAATAGATTATACTAATATACCGAAAAATGTAGAAAAAGAAAAAGTCGAAAAACTATATGGGAACACATTAAAAACAAGTGTATCTAAATTAGAGACATTTGCAAAATGCCCATTTTCTTATTATTTGCAATATGGATTAAAATTAAAAGAAAGAGAAGAATTAAAAGTACAAAACTTTGACACAGGTTCATTCATGCACGAAGTAATTGACCAATTTTTCGAAAAAGTAAAAAATGAAAAAATAAAATTGTCAGCATTATTAGAAACACCTGAAAAAATAGAAAAACTAGTTGATAATGTAGTAGAAGAAAAACTAGAAATGGGAAAAAGATATAACTTTGTAGCAACAGCAAAATACAAAGTATTAGTAAAAAGATTAAAAAGAATAGTATCAAAAGCATTAAAATTTATAATAGAAGGATTAGTTTATAGTGAATTTAATATAGAAGGAACAGAAATAGAATTCGGAAAAAATTGTAAATATCAACCAATTACAATACAATTAGATGATGGAAGAAAAATAGAGATAACAGGAAAAATAGATAGAGTAGACACAGCAATAGATGAAAACGAAAAGTATTTGCGTATAGTAGACTATAAATCATCAACAAAAAACATAGACTTAAACGAAGTATATGCAGGTACACAGTTGCAATTATTAACATATATGGATGCAGTATGTAAAGAAAAAGATTGCATTCCAGCAGGAGTTCTATATTTTAGCCTATTAGAACAAATAATAACATCAGACAAAAAAATAACAGAAGAAGAAATAGAAGAAAAATTAAGAAAAGAATTTAAGATGAAAGGCTTAATTTTATCAGATGTAAAAGTAATTCAAATGCAAGACAAAACACTAAAAACAGGAACATCCAAAATAATACCAGCAACATTAAACAAAGATGGAGAAATAGTAGAAAGCAAGACAAATGGAGTAAACATAGAAGAATTTAAAATTTTGCAATCATATATAACAAGAACAATTAAACAAATTGCAAAAGAAATACTAAGAGGAAATATAGAACTAAAACCATATAATAAAAAAGGTCAAAAACCATGTGAATATTGTTCATACAAAGCAATATGTCAATTTAATCCAAGAATGTGTGGAAATAGATATAATTATATAGACAAAAAATCAAAAGATGATATAATGAACAAAATGAAAAATACAAAAGATTAAAATTAAGGACAATAACTAAAAATCACAATTGCAGCCAGATTTGTATAATTGGAAAGGGATTTTTTAATGAAAAATTTAAGCAATCAAAATATTGTACACATAGAAAAAGATGGAGTACAATATATACAATTTAAAAAGTTATTAGAATATAAAGACATAATTACACATGCGTATTCAATTGGAGTTGATGTAAACTTTAGAACAGCAAGAATAAATAAGCAGGCATTACCAGAAAACGAATATAAAAAAGCAATACAAGATTATAAAAATTTGTGTGATAATATAGGACTAGATTATAAAAACGTAGTAAAAACCAATCAACAACATACAGATGAAGTTAAAATTGTAACAGAAAAAGAAAATAAAGATTTTATGGATATAAACCTAGAAAAATATTCAAAAACAGATGGATTAATAACAAACAAATCAAACTTCGTTTTAAGTACAACAAATGCAGACTGTATTTTATTACTATTCTTTGACCCAATTACAAAAACAATAGCAAATGTTCACTCTGGATGGAAAGGAACACTACAAAGAATTTCAGTAAAAACTATAGAAAAAATGAAAAAAGAATTTAATTGTATGCCAGAAAATATTATTTGTTGTATTTGCCCAAGTATTAGAAAATGCCATTTTGAAGTTGACAAAGATGTAAAAGAACAATTTGAAAATGAATTTAAAGATATAAATATTTCAAATTCAATAGAAATAATGGATAAGCAGCTAAACAAGGAAAAATGGAATATAGACACAGTTTTAATAAATAAAATTTTGTTAAAAAAAGAAGGCCTAATAGAAGAAAATATAATAGACTCAGGAATTTGCAGTATGTGTAATTCTGACATAATACATTCATTTAGAGTAGAAAAAGAAAATTATGGACTAGAAACAGCACTAATTTGTTTAAAATAATATTATTAATAAAAAACGAAAAACAAAAAGGAGGAATATTTTACAATGATATTTCCAAAAAAATTACAAAAAGGTGATACAATAGGTGTTGTGGCGCCATCAAATCCAATAATAGGAGAAAACATACAAGAAATAGAAAAAGCAAAAGAAATTATAGAAAAATTAGGATTCAAAGTAAAATATTCAAAAAATTTATTTTCAAACACAAATGGATATAGCAGTACAGCAAAAGAAAAGGCACAAGACATAAATGACATGTTTGCAGATAAAGATGTAAAAATGATATGGTGTGCAAAAGGTGGAGAAAATAGCAACTCAACATTTGAATATTTAGACTATAACTTAATAAAAGAAAACCCAAAAATAATATGTGGTTATAGTGATATAACATCAATAACAAACATGATTACAGAAAAAACAGAACTAATAACATTTAGTGGAACAAACTTTAAAACAATAGCAACAGATGAAACAGATTTTAGCCTAAAAGAGATAATAAAAATATTTGTAGATGGAAACACAGAATTAGGAAATCCAGAAGATTACACTATATTACAAGAAGGAGAAGCAAAAGGTAGATTAATAGGAGGAAATTTATCACTAATAAGAGGTATGGTCGCAGGAAAATATTCAATAGATTTTAAAAATAAAATATTATTTTTAGAAGAATTAGGAATAGAAACAGGACCAGCACTTGTAAGTAACTACTTGTACTACATGAAACAAAACAGAATATTTGAACAAATAAAAGGATTATGGATAGGAAGTTATGAACACGAAAGTGGGATAAGTTTAGAAAAAATAGTTTTTGACGTAATTGGACACGATTATAAAATACCAATAATAAAATCAAATAATTTTGGACATATAGAAAACAAAATTGTAATACCAATAGGAGCAGAAGCTGAAATGACATTTAAAAATAATGTGAAAAAAATAGAAGTATTTAGATAAAAAATAAGAACTGTCCCTGTGGGACAAAAATGACCCACAAGAACCGTCCCTCTGGGACAAAAGGAGCAAAAAATGTATGAAACATGGGAAGAACTAGAAAAATCAATTATAAATTGTAACAAATGTAAATTATGCAAGACTAGACAGAATATTGTATTTGGAGTAGGAAATAGGAATGCAGATATAATGTTTATAGGCGAAGGACCAGGAGCGGATGAAGATAGGCTCGGAGAGCCTTTTGTTGGCAGAGCTGGGCAACTAATGAATTTAGCATTTGGAATAGTAGGTATAAAAAGAGAAGAAGTATATATTGCAAATATTGTCAAATGCAGACCACCAGCAAATAGAAACCCAGAAGATGATGAAGCAAATGTATGCCTAGATTATTTAAGAAATCAAGTTATACTAGTAAAACCTAAAATAATTGTGTTACTAGGAAATGTAGCATTAAAAAATATATTAGGAAAAGAATACGGAATTACAGCATCAAGAGGAAAATGGATTGAGAAAAAAGGAATAATGTATATGCCAACATGGCATCCAGCAGCATTACTAAGAGATGAAACAAAAAAAGTTGACTTTATAAAGGATTTAATGTTGGTGGTGGAAGAAATAAAAGCTGAACAACGAAAATGAAATGTTTTTCAAAATATTATTTTGTTCGCTTGTATTTATAATAAAAATATTGTATAGTTATAAACATAGAAAATGAGAATAAGCAGTGTGCGTGCTACCACTTTACATACACAGTTTTACTGTGAGAATGGAGGTGGTGCTATATGGTTGAACAAATTTTGATAATGATAATACACTTACTTTGTTACGGATTAGTAGGAATAACTATCATAGCATTTGCCTTGATTATTGCAATAGTAGTAATTTTGAGCAAACAATAAAAAAGCACCACATATGCTCTGCCAAGCTTTGTGGTGTTTATCATAATTATATATGGTAGCATACATTTCTGTGGCTCTCATTTTCTATATTTATTATATAGATTTTTTTTGATTTTGTCAAATGATATTTTTTTTCTTTGTTATTAGAAAAATCATTGAGTTCAATTTTAAAAAATATAATAAAATAAATAGAAAAGGAATGAAACTAAATGAATAAAATTATAGAAAAAACAAATTACTGTTTAAATTGCAAAATTAAACCATGTTCAACAAAAGGGTGTCCATTAGAAAACAACATACCAGAATTTATAAAAGCTACAAAAGAAGAAAATTACAGAGAAGCGTATAAAATTTTGTCAAAAACAACAGTATTACCCGGAATATGTGGAAAAATCTGCCCACACATGAAACAATGTCAAGGAAGTTGCGTAAGAGGAATAAAAGGCGAACCAGTAAGTATTGGAGAAATAGAAAACTACATATTTGAAAAAGCACAAGAAGAAAAAATAGAACTAGAAGAAGTAATAGAAAAAACAGAACAATTAAAAAATAAAAAAATAGCTATTGTTGGAGGAGGACCAGCTGGATTAACATGTGCAGCATTTCTAGCAAAAAATGGAGCAAATGTTACAATCTATGAAAAATATAATTATCTTGGAGGTTTACTAGTACATGGAATACCTGACTTTAGACTTGATAAAAAAAGAGTAGAAGATACAGCAAATAAAATATTAAAACTAGGTATAGAAATTAAATATGAACAAGAATTAGGAAAGAATATAAAATTAAGTGAATTAGAACAAGAATATGATGCAATATTTTTAGGCATAGGAGCAAACAAATCTAGCAAAATGGGAGTAAAAGGAGAAAACTTAAAAGGCGTATATGGTGGAAATGAACTACTAGAGCACAGAAATTTTCCAGAGCTAACAGGAAAAACAGTATGTGTAATAGGTGGAGGAAATGTTGCAATAGATTGTAGTAGGACTTTAAAGAAACTAGGAGCAGAAAATGTAAATGTAATATATAGAAGAGCAGAAGAGCAAATGCCAGCAGAGAAAAAAGAAATAGAAGAGGCAAAACAAGAAGGAATACAATTTTTATTTCAAAACAATATTGTAGAAATAAAAGGAAAACAAAAAGTAGAAAAATTAGAATTAATAAAAACAGAATTAATTCAAAAAGACGGAGAAAGCAGACTAGTACCAGTAAATGTAGAAAATAGCAATTATGAAATAAAAACAGATTATGTAGTGATGGCATTAGGAGGAATGGTATCAGATGAAGTATTTGAGTTAGGATTAACACTAAATAAATGGGGAAACATTTATATTAATGAAAATTATCAAACATCAAATCCAAAAATATTTGCAGGTGGAGATTTAGC
>FR884546.1:7552-8253 GCA_000435535.1 Clostridium sp. CAG:575
GCAGGTGGAGATTTAGCAGGATGCAAAGGGACTGTTGCGTGGGCAGCTCGCTCTGGAAGAGACGCAGCAGAAAAAATAAAAGAATTTTTAAATAATGTATAAATGTTGTGCTTAAGTGAAAAAAACAATTTTTAATATTATATTTTTTGATAGTTAAAATTATTTATAGTTTAAAAAATTTATAGCTTTTTTGAAATTAATTTGATATAATTCTAAAAAATAAAGAGAGGAAGAAGATTAATGATAAAAGAAAAAAAACAAAAAGGAACTAAGAAAGCAGAAGCAAATAAAAAAAATAAAGAAATAAATTTTACAATAATAGCAATTATCTTAATAATTCTTTTTTGTGTAAGTATTACACCTGTGACATTTCAAAATGACACATATTATACAATAAAAATAGGGGAATATATAGCAAACCATGGAATTGACATGATGGATCACTTTTCATGGCACGAAAACTTAAGCTATACATATCCACATTGGCTATATGACTTTTTAACATACATAATATATTCAATAGCAAATTTTAAAGGAATTTATGTAGTAACTTGCTTATTATCTGCAATACTAGGAATTTCAATTTTTACTGTAAATTCAAAACTAAATAAAAATGAAGGGATTTCGTTTGTAATAACAATAGGAGCATTATATATAATAAAACCATATATAGCCGCAAGAGCACAACTAGTAACATTTAT
>FR884546.1:8355-12417 GCA_000435535.1 Clostridium sp. CAG:575
ATAATATCAATATTAATAGCAAATTCACATGTAGCAGTATGGCCATTTTTCTTTGTACTATTCTTACCATATATTGGAGAATATGTAATAGCGGTTATTGCAGACACAATTTTATATAATAAAATAAAAATATTTAATATAAAAAACAAAATAAAAATATTAACAAAAAAACAAAAAAATGCAGAAAAGATAGAACAATTAAAGAAACAATTAGAAGAAATACAAACAAGAACCTCTAAAATAAAAATAAAAAGAGAAGAAGAAAATAAAAATCCATATAAATTAAAAATAAAAAGAAACGAAAATGTGAGATGGTTAATTCTAATAATGATAATATGTGCACTTACAGGGCTATTAACTCCAATTGGAAATACACCATACACATATTTGTATAAGACAATGCAAGGAAATACAACACAAAATATAAGTGAACATTTGCCAATGACATTAACAGATAATACAGAAATTATTTGTACATTAATCGTATTTTTAGCAATTTTAATTTTTACAAAAACAAAAATAAGGCTATCAGACTTATTTATGATTTCTGGACTTTGCTATTTAATGTTAATGACAAGAAGACAACAATCAATATTTGTTTTGATAGGATCTGTAATATTAACTAGATTAATAATAAATATGATAAAATGTTATAAAGAAGAGGAATTAATAGAAATCGAAAAAGTAACAAAGAATACATTAGTTGCAATAACATTAAGTATTTTAATGATTTTAGTTAGTTATATAGAAATTAAACCAAAATTAGATGACACATATGTAGATGAACAATCATATCCTGTAGCAGCATGTGATTATATTATAGAAAATATAGATTTAGAAAATAGCAAGTTTTATAATGAATACAATTATGGTAGTTATATGTTATTTAGAGGAATACCAGTATTTATAGATTCAAGAGCAGACTTATATGCACCAGAATTTAGTGGAAATGAAGATGAAGATATCTTTACAGATTTTATTAACACATCAAGTATATCAAAATTTTATGAGGATACATTTAAAAAATATGGAATAACACATATTATTTGTTATAAAAAATCAAAAATGAATATGATTATGACAAAAACAAATGATTCAAAATATAAGCAATTATATTCAGATGATTATTTTGTAGTATATGAAAGAGCAAACATATAGATTAATATCAATAGTAATTTATAAGACATATATTAAAAAATAAAAAAAGAAGGAGAATAAAATTGATTCATATAAAAGTAGAAAAATTAGAGGCAGGAAAAAGAATAGACACATATATAACATCTAAAAGTGAATATTCAAGAGCAATGATACAAAAAATGATGGATAACGGAAATATACTTGTAAATGGGAAAAAAGTTAAAGTTTCTTACAAAGTACAAGCTGATGACGAAATAACAATAAAAGAGCAAGCAGCAAAGGAGATATCATTAGAGGCACAAGATATTCCAATAGAAGTTTTATATGAAGACAATGATATTATTGTTGTAAACAAACCTAAAGGAATGGTAGTACACCCAGCAAATGGAAACCCAGATGGAACACTAGTAAATGCAATAATGTCAATATGCAAAAACTCATTATCTGGAATAGGTGGAGAGATTAGACCAGGGATTGTACATAGATTAGATAAAGACACATCAGGGGCATTAATTGTTGCTAAAAATGATAAATCACATATAAAAATGAGTGAGCAAATAAAAAATCACGAGGTTGAAAAAACATATATTGCACTAGTAAAAGGATTTGTAAAAGAAAATGAAGCAACAATAGATATGCCAATAGGAAGAAGCCTAAAAGATAGAAAAAAAATGGCAGTTAGAAAAGAAGGAAAAAATGCAGTAACACATTTTAAAGTAATAGAAAGATTTCCAAATTATACACTATTAGAAGTAAAAATAGAAACAGGAAGAACGCACCAAATAAGAGTACACTTAAGTGAAATAGGATATCCAATAGTAGGAGATGAAGTATACTCAAATGGAAAAAATGAATGGAATATACATGGACAATGTTTACATGCAAAATCACTAAAATTCAAACATCCCATAACAGAAAAAGAAATGTGTATAGAAGCACCAATACCAGAATATTTCCAAAATATAATAAAAGAATTAGAAGAAAAAAATAAGAAATAAATAAAAAGTTTTATGAGTAACTAAAAACTCAAATATTTCAATGTAAGGAACAAGATAACAATGGATAATGAACAAATACGTTTGCAAAAATTTTTAGCAGAAGCTGGAATTGCATCAAGAAGAAAATGTGAACAACTTATTCTAGATGGAAAAATAAGTGTTAATGGACAAACAGTACAAGAATTAGGAACAAAAATAGTACCAAATGTGGATAAAATAACATATTGTGGAAAACCAGTAGAAAATCAAGAAAATAAAGTATACATTTTACTTAATAAACCAATTGGATATGTAACAACAGCAAAAGATCAATTTAACAGAGATACAGTGCTAAATTTAGTAAAAGTAAAAGAAAGAATAGTTCCAGTAGGAAGATTAGATATGTATACATCAGGAGCATTGATATTAACAAATGACGGAGAATTTGTATATAAAGTAACACATCCAAAACATGAAATAACAAAAACATATACAGTAACAGTCAAAGGAATTATTCAAAATGAAGAAGTTGAAAAATTAAAACAAGGTGTACAAATAGAAGATTACACAACAAGACCTGCAAAAGTTAAAATATTAAAAACAGACTTAGAAAAAGATATATCAAGATTAGAGATAACAATACATGAAGGAAAGAATAGGCAAGTTAGAAAAATGTGTGAATCAGTTGGAAGAAAAGTTTTAGCATTACACAGAAGTAAAATAGGGAATATTGGGGTAAAAGACTTAAAGCTTGGAACATGGAGATATATGAAAAAACAAGAAATAGAATCACTTTGTGGTCAATAGAGATAAATATATTTCCTACTGAATAATAACATATAATAGCACAATTTACATAAAAATGTCAAATTCGTTTGACATTTTTTGAATTTAGTAGTATAATTTTAAAGTTAGAAAAGAGAAAAATAAAAGAGAAGGGGTAACAATTATGAATAACCAAAAAATAAGAAATATAGCAATTATTGCACACGTAGACCACGGAAAAACAACATTAGTAGATGCATTACTAAGACAAAGTCATATATTCAGAGAAAACGAACAAGTACAAGAAAGAGTAATGGACTCAAACGATCAAGAAAAAGAAAGAGGAATAACAATCCTTTCTAAAAACACATCAGTAATGCATGGAGATATAAAAATAAACATAGTAGACACACCAGGACATGCTGACTTTGGTGGAGAAGTAGAAAGAGTTTTAAAAACAGTTGATGGTGTTTTACTATTAGTTGATGCTTTTGAAGGAGCAATGCCTCAAACAAGAGAAGTTCTAAAAAAATCATTAGCATTAGGACTAAAACCAATAGTAGTAATAAACAAAATAGACAGACCAGGAGCACAACCAGAAAAAGTTGTAGACCAAGTAATTGAATTATTCATAGAATTAAATGCGACAGATGAACAATTAGACTTCCCAGTAGTATATGCATCAGCAAAAAACGGAATAGCAAAAATGGACTTAGCAGATGAAACAACAGACTTATCATGTTTATTTGAAACAATAATAAATACAATAGAACCACCAAAATGTGAATTAGAAGGACCAGCACAAATGTTAGTATCTAACATAGATTATGACGACTATGTTGGAAGAATTGGTATAGGAAGACTAGAAAGAGGAACAATGAAAGTTGGAATGCCAGTTAGTATCTGTGGAAAAGAAGACAAAATAACACAAGGAAGAATTGCTAAATTATATACACATGTTGGACTAAAGAAAGTTGAAGTAGAAGAAGTTGGAGCAGGAGATATCATAGAATTTGCAGGATTACCAGAAATCAACATAGGAGATACAGTATGTGATTTTGAACATCCAGAAAAGATACCATTTGTAGACATAGATGAACCAACAGTAACAATGACATTTAGTGTAAACAATGGACCATTTGCTGGAAAAGAAGGACAATTTGTAACATCAAGACATATAAGA
>FR884546.1:12462-28158 GCA_000435535.1 Clostridium sp. CAG:575
AGAAAGAAACGTATCATTAAGAGTAAAAGATGGAGCAACACCTGATTCTTTTGAAGTATCTGGAAGAGGAGAGTTACATTTATCAGTATTAATCGAAACAATGAGAAGAGAAGGATTTGAATTATTAGTTTCAAGACCAAAAGTTATCTTCAAAGAAATTAATGGAGTTAAATGTGAACCAATTGAATTACTAGTTGTAAATGTACCAGATGACTGTGTAGGAAATGTTATTGAAAAATTAGGAAGAAGAAAAGCCGAAATGGTTAACATGGAACCTGCAGAAGCTGGACATACAAAAATAGAATTTAGAATTCCAGCTAGAGGAATAATTGGATATAGAACAGAATTCCTTACAGATACAAAAGGTGAAGGAACAATGAACCATATATTTGATAGTTATGAACCATATAAAGGAGATATCCAAGCACGTGTAAGAGGAACAATAGTTGCATTTGAACCAGGTAAATCAGTAACATATGGATTATATAATGCACAAGACAAAGGAGATTTATTCATAGGACCTGGTGTTGACGTTTATGAAGGAATGATTGTTGGTTTAAACTCAAGAGGAGAAGACTTAGCAATAAATGTATGTAAAGAAAAACATTTAACAAACACAAGAGCTTCAGGTTCAGATGATGCCTTAAGATTAGTTCCACCAATTCAAATGTCTTTAGAAAAAGCAATTGAATTCATACAAGATGACGAATTAGTTGAAATTACACCAAAATCAATTCGTTTAAGAAAAAAAATATTAGACTCAAAAGAAAGAGAAAGAGCAAATAGAAGTAAATAAGAAAGGGATTGGAATGAGAAGTAATAAAATAGTTACAAGTGGAAATTTTACACCAGGGCTATCTGCACAAAATACACAACATTATATAATCCAAAAAGAAAGATATGAACAAAGAAAAAATCAACAAACTGATGGAGATTAGCGAAGATATATTATATCATTAATTCAAAAAAACATTGAACAAGGAAAGACAATGGACGAAGCAATTGAAATAGCGCTAAAAGATGATGTGGCTAAAAAATTTGAATATCTTACAAAAAATGGATTAGATATAAAACAATGTTTTAAAAATTGGGCAGAAGCTTATATAAGTAAGCATAATAAAAAATATAGAAATTTAGAAACAGAGAGATAACAAAATAAGTGTTTTGCAAATATAAATATCTGCAAAACACTTATTATATATGGAGAGAAGAAATGAACAAAGAAAAATTACAAGAAATAAAACAAAAAGCATTAGAAAGTCATATACCAATAATAATGGATGATACATTAGAAGTAATAGAAAAAGAACTAAAAAACAATCCACCACACAAAATATTAGAAATAGGAACAGCAGTTGGATATTCAGCAATGTGCTTCTCAGAATTTTTAGCAGATAATGGAAAAATAGACACGATAGAAAGAGATGAAAAAAGAATAGAAGAAGCCAAAAAAAATATTAAAAATGTTGGAGTAGAAGATAAAATAAATATATATGGAGGAGATGCAGTAGAAATCTTACCAACATTAAATGGAAAA
Source organism: Clostridium sp. CAG:575 (assembly GCA_000435535.1). GTDB lineage: Bacteria > Bacillota > Clostridia > TANB77 > CAG-508 > CAG-269. The sequence continues at coordinate 14,000 of FR884546.1, forward strand.
TATGACATGGTATTTATTGATGCAGCAAAAGGAAAATATCCATTCTTTTTAAAAGAAGCATTAAGAATGCTAGACAAAAATGGAATAATATTTGCAGACAATATTCTATATAAAGGATATGTTATGAGTGATTATAATAAACATAAACAACGTACAGCAGTAAGAAATTTAAGAGAATACATAAAAGAAGTATCAGAAAATCCAAACCTAGAAACAGAAATATTAGAAGTTGGAGATGGATTAGCTATAAGCAGAATAAAGCAAAATAATTTGAGTAAATAAAAAGAAAACAGTCACACCAAAATAAAACTGGTGTGACTGAAATTGTTTAGAAAGGTCGACCACGTTGTATGATTTTATAAGGCTTTTCCAAACCTATAAAATCAAAGAGCTGATTTTCAACAAATGCATAACCATCCATATGAATTTTTGAACGATCAAATTCAATTTCTGTATTAGAGTAACGCTGCTTCTTGTATGCATCGTGCCCTGCAAGTGAATGACTTTCTGCATGAATATGCATTTTGAAAGTTCTAATCTGGATTTCAAAACATCTACCGGTCTTTGAATCCTGAAAAACAACATGCAAAGACTGGTAGCCAGAAGCCTTTGGATGCAAAATATAGTCTTTTACCCATAATTGATAATTTGATGGAAGAAAAGATTTTTCAGGAATTGTAACATCAGGAAAATTTTGTTTTTCAAATCCTTCTGTCTGAAAAACCGAAGTAGCTTTACAAGGAATAAATCCTTCTGAAATATTAAATTCTATAACAGTTTTCATCAGAGAATAGCAAGTTTCAATATTGTTATCAAAAACAATGAAACGGAAAGCTAATTCATCTTTAAAATCAGCTAAATCGCGATCTTGTAACAGGTAAAGATTTATCTTTTTTTCAGAACCTATTACAGATTTCCTCCTTCCATCTAAATAAAATTTTAGATTAGGGTAAGTCTTTTTTGCACAAGAATACAAAGAATCATAATGATTACGAATCATAGCCAAGAATTTGTTATCTAATAAAATATTTTGTATTTCATCAATTTTATTAGCATGTAACAAATCAATTAAATCCTTGCTATTCCGTAAGGCATTAGAATATTTTGTCAGTAGTTCTTCAAGAGATGAAGAATTATACAAAAAAGGTGTTATAATAATTTTATTTTGTAGTTTTGCCATGTATATTGTCCTTTCTTAATAAATTTTTTTCTACAAGTTACATGATAGTATTATAGCACAAAATTAAAGTAAGTTCAAATTATTGACATAAATGGGAAAAGTATATATAATAATATACATAATTAGAAAGAAAAAAGAGGAATAAATAAAATGAAAAAAATAGAATTATTAGCACCAGCAGGCTCATTTGAAAAAGCCAAAACAGCATTTAAATATGGAGCAGACGCAGTATATTGCGGAACATCATCATTATCATTAAGAACAAGAGCAGACATGGATAATGATGATTTAATAAAAACAATAAAATATGCACACAGTATAGGAAAAAGAGTACATGTTACACTAAACATATTTGCATGGGATGACAAATATGAAGAAATAATAGAAATGGCAAAAATATTAGAAGAAGTAAAACCAGATGCTATAATAGCAGCAGATGGTGGAGTAATAGAAACACTAAAACAATATGCACCAAGTGTACCAATACATGTAAGCACACAAGCAAATATTGTAAGCCTAAGAGACTGTAACTTCTGGTATAAAAACGGAGCTAAAAGAGTAATAATGGCTAGAGAGATGAACAAAGAACAACTAAAATATATTATGGAGAATAAGCCAAAAGACCTAGAAGTAGAAATGTTTGGACATGGAGCAATATGTTTTGCATTTTCAGGAAGATGCTTCTTAAGTGACTTTTTAGCAGGAAGAAGTGCAAACTTAGGAGACTGTGCACAAAGCTGTAGATGGTCATATAAACTATATGCAGAAGAAAGAAATAACCCAGGTCAATACATGCCAGTAGAAGAAAGTGAATATGGTACAAGCATATTTTCATCAAAAGATTTATGCCTAATAAGAGAAATACCAGAAATTATAGATATGGGAGTAGACAGCTTGAAAATAGAGGGAAGATTAAAAACAGAATATTACATAGCAACAGTAATAAATGCTTATAGAAATGCAATAGATGATTATGAAAAAACCCCTCAAAATTACAACCCAGAAAAATATTTAAATGAACTAGAAAAAGTAAAAACAAGAGAATTAACAACATTCTATTTTAATGACAGAAACAACAAAGACATACAAGATTTTAGTGGAAAACAATATAACGAAGGATATGAATTTGGTGGAAAAATAGTTGGAAGAGAAGATGGCAAATATATAATTGAAATAAAGAATAAACTAAATGTAGGAGATAGCTTAGAAATAATAATACCAAACCAAATTAATCCGAAAACATTCCAAATAAATAAACTATGGGATTTTGAGACAAAAGAAGAAATAGACGCAGTTAGCCCAGGGGTAAAAGGACAAAAAGTATTGATGGAAATTCCATTTGAATGTGAAAATAATTTAATAATGAGGAGAAAAAAATGATAGTAGCAATAGATGGACCTGCTGGAAGCGGAAAAGGAACAATAACAAAAAATGTAGAAAGAAAATTAGGATTTTTAAATTTAGACACAGGAGCAACATACAGATGTGTAGCATTAGAAACACTAAGAAATAATTTAAGACTTGACCAAGAAACAGAAATTATAAAAATAGCAAAGAACATAAAAATAGAGATAGACAATAAAAGAGATAAAGATATTATATATCTAAATGGAGAAGATGTTAGTACAAAAATCAGAGAAAAAGAAGTAACAGCAATTGTGTCTCAGGTATCTTCTATTATATCAGTAAGAGAAGAAATGGTAAAAGTACAAAGAAATTTGGCAAAAGGAAAAAATGTAATAGTAGAAGGAAGAGACATTGGAACAGTAGTATTTCCAAATGCTGATTTAAAAATATATTTAGATGCAAGTGAAGAAATAAGAGCTCAAAGAAGATATAAAGAAAACCAAGAAAAAGGAATAGACATGACATATGAAGAAGTATTAGAAAATGTAAGAATGAGAGATTATAATGATATGCATAAAAAAGTTGGAGCACTTAAAAAAGCAGAAGATGCAATAATTATAGATAGCACAAATTTAACGATTGAAGAAGTTACTGATAAAGTTATAGAGGAGATAGAAAAATCAAAATGAAAAAACAGATTATAATAGCTTCTAATAACAAAGGAAAAATAAAAGAAGCACAAGAAATTTTAAAAGATTATGAAATAATATCTATGAGCGATGCAGGAATAAACATAGATGTTGAAGAAGATCAAGATACATTTGAAAGAAATGCAAAGAAGAAAGCTGAAACAATTGCAAAAAAATTAGAAGGAAGAATGTGTATAGCAGATGATTCTGGAATTGAAATAGAATATTTGGATGGCTTCCCAGGGGTAAGAACGAAAAGATGGTTTGAAGGTACAGACAGAGAAAGAAATGAAGCAATAATAGAAAAACTAAAAGGAGTACCACATGAAAAAAGAAAGATAAAATTTATAACAGCACTTACACTTGCAGATTGTAAAAAAACAAATACAGTTATAGGCAGTATGGAAGGCTATGTTGCAGAATGTCCAAGAGGAGAAAATGGATTTGGATTTGATGAAATTTTCGAATTAGAAAATGGAAAAACTTTAGCAGAACTTTCATCAGAAGAAAAAAATGAAATAAGTTCAAGAAGAAAAGCATTAGAAGCATTAAGAGAGTATATGGAAACTATAAAATAGAAAAAGTATTAGAATAAAATAAAAGTAAAAATCTCATGAATAAATCATGGGATTTTTTGTATTTGTTATGCAAATACTTAAATTCACTTTTTACGTAAACAAAACATAATATATAACAAAATAAACATCGATTTATAAAAATAAAAAATGTAAATTTCTTATTTCTATAATGAGAGAAACAAAGTGAAATGAAAGGAGAAGAAAAATGTCAAGTTACATAATAGAAGGAGGAAAAAAGCTAGAAGGCATAGTAAAAATATCAGGCTCGAAGAATTCAGCACTTCCTATAATAGCAGCAACAATATTAAATGCTGGAAAAACAACACTATATAATGTCCCAAACATACAAGACACACAAATGATGTTTAAAATATTAGAAACATTAGGAGCAAAAGTGGAAAAGAAAAATGGAAAAATAAAAATAGACACATCAAAAATAGATAAATTTGAAATTCCACCAGATTTAATGCACAAAATGCGTTCATCAGTAATATTAGCAGGAGCATTGCTTGGAAGATACAGAAAAGCTATATTTTCATATCCAGGAGGCTGTGATATTGGCTCAAGACCAATAGATTTACACTTAAAAAGTTTTGAAAAATTAGGAATAAAAGTAACACAAAACTATGGAAGTATAGAATGCATGGCAGAAAAAATCAAAGGAGAAAAAATAGATTTAGACTTTCCAAGTGTCGGAGCAACAGAAAATGCGATTTTAGCAAGTATATTAGCAGAAGGAACAACAACAATTACAAATGCAGCAAGAGAACCAGAAATAATAGATTTACAAGAATTCTTAAATAAAATGGGAGCAAAAATACTAGGAGCAGGAACAGACAATATACAAATAGAAGGAGTAAAAAAACTAAAAGATGTAAGTTACAACATAATGCCTGATAGAATAGAAACTGGTTCATTTTTATGTTTTGCAGCAGCAACAAAGGGAAATATAATATTAGAAGGAACTAACAGCTTACATATAACACCAATAATAAACAAATTAACAGAAACTGAATGCAAAATAGATATAGAAAAAAGTACAATAAAAATACAATCTCCAAAGAGACTAAAAGCAGTAGATATAAAGACATTACCATATCCAGGATTTCCAACAGATATGCAATCAATATTTGCAGCAATGCTATGCACAGCAAAGGGGACTTCTGTAATAATAGAAAATATATTTGAAAACAGATTTAAATATACGCAAGAATTAAATAAAATGGGAGCAAAAATAATAACAGAAGGGAAAAGTGCAATTATAAGGGGAACGAAAAGATTATATGGAGCAAATGTAATAGCCACAGATTTAAGAGGAGGTGCAGCACTAGTTCTAGCAGGACTAACAGCCAAGGGAAAAACAAGAATAGAAAATATTGAATATATATTAAGAGGATACGAAAATTTAGAAAACAAACTTCAAAAATTAGGAGCAACAATAAATAAAATAGAACAATAAATTAAAAATTTGTTACCAAATTGTAAGAGATGCAAGAAATATAAGCTAAGTGTACTTACATATATAATTGGTAATAAATTTTTTAATTTTATGAAATATTTGAAAAAACTATGGAAAAACAAAAAAAAATCTGTTAAAATACAAAAAGATATTGGAGGTGAAAGAAATTGAACCAAAAGCAAAGAGAAAATATAGACAACATGTTTTATTTAACAAATAAAGAAAACATAAAAAAAACAGAACAAATAGAAAAAAAGAAGAAAAAAGAAAGAGAAAAAAGAATAAAACAAAACAAAGAAATAAAAAACAAAAACAATCAATTTGATGATGAGACAGAAATTGTATTAGGAATGATAAACAAAAATCATCAAAAAACAAAGCATCAAAAAGAAGTAAAAATGACTAAAAAACAAAGACAAATATTAAAAAAGAAAAAGAGAATAAAAAGAGTTTTAAAATGTATTGTACTATTAATTCTTATAATAGGCGGAATAATATTTGCTTTGGTATCACCAATCTTTCAAATACAAACAATAAATGTAAATAATAATAATAAAATTACAAACGAAACTATTATTAGCTTATCAGAACTTTATACTGGACAAAATATATTTCAATTCAACAAAAGAAGAACAATAAATAATATAAAAGAAAATCCATACATAGAAAGCGTAGAAATAAAAAGAAAAATTCCAAATGAAGTTCAAATATCAATACAAGAAAGAGAAAAGGATTTTAATGTGGAATTTTTAAATGGATATGCATATATAAACAAGCAAGGATACATTTTAGAAATATCAGAACAAAAAATAGAAGCACCTATAATTCAAGGAATAGCAACACCAGAAGAACAAATTGTACCAGGAAACAGATTAGAATCAGAAGATTTAGAAAAATTAGAAGTAGTAATACAAATAATGAATATTGCTCAAAATTATGATTTGAATACAAAAATAACTAATATAGATATTTCAAATAAAAATGAATATACAATGTATATAGCAGAAGAGAAAAAGACAGTATATCTAGGAAATAAAACAAATTTAAGCAATAAAATGTTATATGTACAAGCAATTTTAGAAAAAAATCAAGGCAAAGAAGGATATATCTATGTAGATGGAGATTTAAATAATAGCTTTAAACCTAGATTTAGGGAAAGTGTTGAAGTATAAAAAAGGAATGATGAATATGACAAATAAAAAAGGAATATGTCTTACATTAGGAATAATGTGTTTTGCACTAACAGCGGGAATTTGCATACAAATAAAAACTGTAAAAAGTACGAATTCTGCTGTAAGTCAAAGCTATACAGAAAATAATTTGAGAGCAGAAGTATTAAAATACAAAGAAAAATATGACAATAAAATAAAAGAAATTGAAAAAATAGATGAAGAATTAGAAAAAGCAATATCAACAGCAACAGCTAATAACTCAGAATTAGAAGAAGCAAAAAATCAAATAGTAGAAGGAAATAAAATATTAGGATTAACAGAAGTAAAAGGACCAGGAGTAATTATAAATGTTGCAGATAGTGAATTGGACTCAAGCTTGTCAGCAGACCCAAGTAGATTGTTAGTACATGATAAAGATATTTTATGCATAGTGAATGAATTAAAAAATGCAGGAGCAGAAGCAATTGCTATAAATGGACAAAGAGTTATATCAACCACCGCTATAATTTGTGGAGGAAATATAATAAATATTAATGGTGAAAGGATAGGTTCACCATTCACAATTCAAGCAATAGGATTACCAGAAACATTAGCAAATTTAGATAGACCAGGTGGATATTTAAAAGACTTGAGAGAAAGAAAAATACAAGTAGATTTGAAGAAATCAAATAATATAACAATACCAAAATACTCAGGAGTACTAAACTTAAAATATATAAAAAACAACAATTAACGATATGATGTTGAAAGGAGGATGTTAGTTTATCTAACAAGCTGGATATGAAAAAAGGTAAGATAACAGTAGTTATAACAATTGCAATTGCATGTTTTGCACTGATGACAATAATGTTTATGCAGTTCAAAGTGGTTAATGAAACAGACATAACTTCAATAGAAACCATGAGAGAAGAAGAACTTAGAACAGAGCTTGCAAATTGGAAAGAAAAATATAATGAAGCAGAAGAACAATATGAAGAAAAAAATGCTAAAATAGAAGAATATAAGCAAAATGAACAATCAACAGAAGAATCTTCAAAACTTGTAGAACAGGAATTAGAACAAGTAAAACAATACTTGGGAAAAACTGATGTACAAGGGCAAGGAATTACAGTAACATTGTATGACAAGAGTAGTGAAAACTATTCTATAACAGCAGAAGATTTGTTAGTAATTGTTGATTATTTAAAATCAGCAGGAGCAGAAGCAATATCAATTAATGGAGAAAGAATTATAAATACTTCAGATATTGTATATGTAAATAATTCTATAATATATGTAAATCAACAAAGAATATTAGCACCATATGTTATAAATGCAATAGGAAATTCAGCATATCTAGAAAGTACACTAATTGGAAATGGTGGATATGTTGATGAACTAAGAAAATTAGGATTTACAGTAGAAATAGAAAAAAGCGATAAAGTTAAAGTACCAAAATATAACAAAGAAATTACATATAAATATATGCAATAAAATAAAAAAGGAATGGTGAAAGATGATATTTTTAGTAATTATAGTAGCATGCATTTTAGGAGCAATTGTAGGACTAAATGCTCCAATCATATCATATACATATTCTAGCTATTTGGCTATTGCAATAGTTGCAGCGTTGGACTCAGTCTTTGGAGGAATAGCATCAGTAATAAATAAAAAATTTGATATGAAAATTTTTATTTCAGGATTTTTTGGGAATGCGATATTAGCAATACTACTAACAGTACTAGGACAAAAACTAAATGTAGATATATATTTAGCTGCTATAGTGGTATTTGTGTGGAGAATGTTTATGAATCTAGGAATAATAAGAAGATACTATGTTGAAAAATGGACAGAAAACATAAAGAATATAAGAAATAAAAATAATAAAGAAAATATAGAAAGTAAAGAAGATTCAAAATAGAATTCTTAATTTAAGGAGCATATAGCTCCTTTTATAGTATGTGAATAGTAAATTTTGTATTCAAAAAGTTTTCAAAACTTAAAATAACTATTGATTTTTTTTATTAAGTGGTGTATAAAATACCAGTAAATATTACAAAAAACGATATGTTACAAAAACGTTACAAAAATGTTACAAAAATATAACAAATTCTATTGACATTTTTTTTAAAATGTAATATAAATACAACTAGTAATTATTCTAATAAATGGAGGAATTAACTTGGCAATAGGTGATATTATAGTTGGTGTACATATTGGAACAACAAAAGTCGCAGTAGTTGTAGGAGAAGTAAACAACTTTGAACAAATAGAAACAATATGCAGTACATCATATAAATGTAGTGGATTGAAAAAAGGGAAAATAATAAATGAAGAAGAAATTAGTCTAAGCTTAGCAAAAACGATACAAGACGCAGAAGATGAAACGAACTTAAAAATTAATTCTGCATATGTAACAATTCCAGGTAAGTATGTAACAATTGTACAAAATAGCATAACTAAGGAAGTAAAAGACAAATATGCAGGAGTATCTATAAGAGATGTGCAAAATGCAATTATGCAAGTAAAAGACATTGAAATACCAGATGGAAAAACATTAATAGATATAGTACCAGACAAAATTGTACTAGAAAATGGAACTGTTGTTGCTGACCCAGTAGGAAGTTTAAGCTCAAGCTTTACAATTAGTGCACAAGTCATTTTGGCAGAAAAAGATTATATTAGACAATTAACAAATATATTTAAGAAAGCAGGACTAGAAATTGATGGAATAGTTCCAGAGACGCTAGCAGAAAGAAATCTAATATTAGATAAGAATGAATTACATGACAATATAGCAATTATTGATGTCGGAGCAGAAAATACAGATATAGGAGTATTCGAAGGATCAACATTTGTATATACAAATTCAATTCCATTAGGAGGAGATAATATAACAAATGATATAGCATTAGTTTTAAATATCTCAGAGGAGGAAGCAGATAAATTAAAGAGGCAATATGGACTAGCATTAAAATCATTTATTGACAATGATAATGATATTATCTTAAATACATGCAAAGATAATAATAAAAATAAAATAATAAAAAGTTCAGAATTAATAGAAATTATTGAAGCAAGAATTGAAGAAATGTTCTTAATAATAAATAAAGAATTAACAAATCAAGGAATAAAACCAAAAATAAATAATGTTGTGCTAACAGGACAAGGAATAGTAAATATTAGTAAAAGCGATGTTGCAGGAAAAATTAATTTAAATATTCCTGTAAAAATATCAACAGGAAGATTAATAGGAGCAACAAAACCAACATATAGAACAAGTTATGCATTAGTTAGATACATTGCAGCAAGACCATTTGCAAAAACAGTATCAAGTAGTATAGATACAAAATCTAATGAAAACATATTAAAAAACATATGGGAAAGAATAAAAGAATTCTTTTATAGCTAAATCGTTATTAATTTTAAAATAAATGAATAAAAAGGAACAGAAATAGAAATCTGAGTCCAAAAAACTGTTATAAATGTGGGACAGTTTTATAGAAAGGGAGGAAAAACTAAATGATGGAATATGAAGATAACAACATAACAATGATGGATGGAACAGCAACAATCAAAGTAATCGGTGTTGGGGGCGCTGGAAATAATGCTGTAAACAGAATGATTGAGTCTGGAATAAAAGGAGTAGATTTTATAGCTGTTAATACAGACAGACAAGCACTACAACAATCTAAAGCAAATACAAAAATTCAAATTGGAGAAAAAATAACAAGAGGATTAGGAGCTGGAGCAAATCCTGATATTGGAGCACAATCAGCAGAAGAAAGTAAATCAGAAGTTGCCGAAATACTAAGAGGAGCAGATATGGTATTTGTTACTGCCGGAATGGGTGGAGGAACAGGTACAGGTGCTGCACCAATAGTTGCATCAATAGCAAAAGAAATGGGAATATTAACAATAGGTGTTGTAACAAAACCATTTACATTTGAAGGAAAGAAAAGATTATCTCAAGCAGAACGTGGAATTGAAAGTTTAAAAGGAAAAGTAGACACTTTAGTTGTTATACCAAATGATAAACTATTACAAATTATTGACCGTAAAACATCTATAATAGAAGCGTTTAAAATGGCAGATGATGTATTAAGACAAGGTGTACAAGGGATATCAGACTTAATAGCTGTACCAGGATTAGTAAACTTAGACTTCGCTGATGTAAAAACAATAATGTTAAATCAAGGAATGGCTCATATGGGTGTTGGTAGAGCTTCAGGAGAAAACAGAGCAGAAGATGCTGCTAAAGAAGCAATACAAAGTCCATTGCTAGAAACATCTATTGAAGGTGCAAAAGGTGTAATTATCAATATAACAGGTGGAGAAGATTTAGGATTACACGAAGTTAACACAGCAGCTGAATTAGTTCAACGCAGTGTAGACCCAGAAGCTAATATTATATTTGGTACAGTAACAGATCCAAGCATGCAAGACGAAATCCAAATAACAGTTATTGCTACAGGATTTGAAAAACCTGAAAACAATATATCAAGTATTGGAGTAGATAACATAGTATCAAAAACTTGGGAAAAGAAAATAAATTCAATTCCATCAAGCTCAGAGACAAGTTCATCTACAAATGACTTAGATATTCCATCATTTTTAAGAAAAAATAAAAATAAAAATATGTAATATAAAAATATAATTACAACAAAATAAAATAAGTAGTTATAAAGATAAAAAGAAAATATTATATAAATTTAAAAGAAATAATCGAAAATTATCGATTATTTCTTTTTTTCTACATTATAAAAAGACAGACTTTGTATTTTTATTATAGTAAAATACAAAAAGTAGGTGAGCTATATGACAATATATATTGATGTGATTATATTAGAAAACCTGATTATGAATTATATTATTTTATATGCAACAGGAATTATAGTAAAAGCAAAAATAAATTATATTAGAATATTTTTTGCGAGTCTAATTGGAGCAATATATGCAGCAACAGAATATTGTTCAAATATTACAATTTATTCAAATGTCATTTTAAAACTAATTTTATCTATAATCATAATATATATAGCCTTTTATCCACAGAATATAAAGAAAATGTGTAAGCAATTATTAATTTTTTATGTAACAACATTTACTTTTGGAGGAGTAGCAACATATTTAATATATATACTAAAACCACAAAATATTATTATAAAAAACGGAATATATGTAGGAAACTATATATTAAAAGTAATATTTCTTGCTGCAATATTAGGAAGTGTTATAATTATTGTTTCATTTAAAATAATAAAAAACAAAATAAACAAAAATGATATGTTTTGCAAAATAAAATTAAAATTAAATGGAAAAGAAATTGTGTTAAATACTATGGTGGATACAGGAAATATGCTAAAAGAACCAATATCCGGATTACCAGTTATAGTAGTTGAACATACAAAACTATATAATGTAATTCCAAAAGAAATATTAAATAATATAGAGGCAATATTAGGAGGTGACTTTAATAAAATACCAGAAAATATAAAAAAAGAATATATGTCAAAATTAAAACTGATACCATTTGCATCATTAGGAAAACAAAATGGAATGTTATTAGGAATAAAAGCAGAAAAAATAGAAATATTAGAAGAACCAACAAACCAAAAGAAAGAAGCGATAGTAGGAATATACAACAAATCATTAACTAAAAGAGGAGAATATGATGCTTTGATGGGTATAGAATTGTATTAATCAATAAGAATGGAGGGGAAATTTTAATATGAATATTTTAGAAATGTTAAAAAAAGGTATGGATAATATAAATACACTTTGTGCAAAGTATTTAAATGAAGAAAATGAGATAGAATATTTACCAATATTTTATATAGCAGGGAGTCAAACACTTCCGCCACCATTAGAGCCAAAAGAAGAAGAAGAATTAATAAAAAAATTAACAGAAGAAGATAATCTACAAACAAGACAAATTTTAGTTGAAAGAAATTTAAGACTTGTAGTATACATAGCTAAAAAATTTGAAAATACAGGAATAGGAATAGAAGATTTAATATCAATAGGAACAATAGGTTTGATGAAAGGAGTAAATACATTTAATTCAGATAAAAATATAAAACTTGCAACTTATGCATCAAGATGTATAGAAAATGAAATATTAATGTATTTAAGAAAAAATAATAAAATAAAAGGAGAAATTTCTATAGACGAACCACTTAACAAAGATTGTGATGGAAATGAATTGTTATTATCAGATATATTAGGAACTGATTCTGACATTATCTCCAGAGACATAGAGGATGAAGTAGATAAAACTTTGTTAAGAGCATCTATATTAAAATTAAATGATAGAGAAAAAAATATAATGGAAATGAGGTTTGGATTTAAAACAGGAAAAGAAAAGACACAAAAGGAGGTTGCAGATGAATTACGGAATTTCTCAAAGTTATATATCAAGATTAGAAAAAAAGATTATAAATAAAATGAAAAAAGATATTATCAGTAAGACAGGATAAATAAAAAAGTATAATAGACCACTTTTTTGGAAATAATAGCAACAAGTTATTATATTATGCTATTCAGTAATTGGCTAATAGTAGTAATAAAACAACGTAGTATTTCTAAAAGGGGGTTTTTTCTTGTTAAATAAAGTAGAAATATGTGGTGTTAATACATCAAAACTGCCTCTACTAACAAAAAAAGAAAAAGAAGAACTATTTATTAAAATAAAAAATGGAGATGAAGATGCAAGACAAAAATTTATTAATGGAAACTTAAGATTAGTTTTAAGTGTTATTCAAAGATTCTATGGTAGAGGAGAAAATGCGGATGATTTATTTCAAGTAGGTTGTATAGGACTTATCAAAGCGATAGATAATTTTGACTTGAGTCAAAATGTTCAATTTTCTACTTATGCTGTACCAATGATAATAGGAGAAGTTAAAAGATATTTAAGAGATAATAATAGTATTAGAGTAAGTAGGTCAGTAAGAGATTTAGCATATAAATCAATGCAATTCAAGGAAAAATTTACAAAGGAACATGGGAAAGAACCAACAATAGAACAGATAGCAAAAGAACTAGGAGTGACAAAAGAAGAAATTGCGCTAAGTTTCGATGCAATTCAAGATCCAGTGTCTTTACAAGAACCAGTGTACAATGATGGAACAGAAAACATATATATAATGGATCAGGTAAAAGATAGTAAGAACACAGATGAAGTCTGGACTGAAAAGATGACGATAATGCAGATTATGAAAAAATTAAATGATAAAGAAAAAATGATTATAACAAAAAGATTTTTTGATGGAAGAACACAAATGGAGGTTGCAGATGAAATTGGAATTTCTCAAGCTCAAGTATCAAGGTTAGAAAAAAATGCAATTGATCATATTAGAAGATTATACAAATAAAATGGTATAAAAATTAGATTTAAGCTATAATTTTAACTTAAATCTAATTTTTTAGTTTTATAAGCCAAGAATCTTTAAATATAATAGAGATATAACTAAAAAATAAGAAATAAAACTATATAAAATGAATATATTAGAAAGAGGGGTGAAAAAATGCAAGATAAAGGATTAGATTTTAAACATAAAGAAGTAGTTAATATTACTGATGGAAAAAGATTAGGATATGTGCAAGATGTGTGTGCAGATTTAGAAACAGGAATAATAACATCTATAATAGTGCCAGGAAGTAATAAAATCATAAATTTATTTTCGTCAAATAATGATATAGTAATTCCTTGGAAAAATATAAAATGTATAGGAGATGATTTAATATTAGTAG
>FR884547.1:0-4891 GCA_000435535.1 Clostridium sp. CAG:575
TTAAGTTATTATTTAAACTAATAAGATATAATTTTTCAACTTTTCATACTTTTAAGCAGAAAAGACTGGCAATGAAATAATTTTATTGTTTCACCCCAATCCTTCCTCTTTTTCTATTTTTTCATTTTTGCATTTTTTACTAAGAAATCTAATGCTTTTTCTGTTTCTATTCCACTCTTAATGTAATTTCTTAGATTTTCATTTTTTAGTAATTCTTCATCTGATTTTCCGTAATTTTTAGCCATTTCTTTAACTTTTTCTACGATTTCGTCTTCTGTTGCCTCTATTTTTTCTGCTTTTACTACTGCTTCTAACATAAGTCTTGATTTTACTGCTTCTATTGCTTGAGGTTCATATTCTTTTTTAACTTCTTCTGCTGTTTTACCCATTATTTGTAAATATTGGTCTAATTTTAAACCTTGATATGAAAGTCTTGTTTCGATGTTCTTTAACATATCTTCTGTTTCACTTTCAATCATTCCTGATGGAATATCTACTTTTATGTTTTCACAAACAGCTTTTATGACAGCATCTTCTGTTTCATATTTTTGTTTTTGTTCATTGTCTTTTTCAATTTTGTCTTTAATACTTTTCTTTAATTCTTCTAATGTATCAAATTCACTAACATCTTTAGCAAATTCATCATCTAATTCTGGTAATTCTTTTTTCTTAATTTCATGTAATTTCACTTTAAATGTTGCATCTTTACCAGCTAAGTCTTTTGAAAAATATTCATCTGGAAATTTTACATTGATATCTTTTTCTTCATCAATTTTCATTCCTATAATTTGATCTTCAAATCCTGGTATAAAAGTATTGCTTCCTATTTCTAATTCATGGTTTTCAGCTTTTCCACCTTCAAAAGCAACTCCATCTACAAATCCTTCAAAATCTATTACTGCAATATCACCTTTTTCTACTGGTCTATCTTCTACAGAAATTAATCTTGAATTATGTTCTTGCATATGTCCTAATTCATGGTTAATGTCTTCATCTGATACAGTATACTCTATTTTTGGTATTTCTATACCTTTATATTTTCCAAGTTCTACTTCTGGTTTTGTTTGGAATACTGCTGTAAATATAAGATCTTTTCCTTTTTCGATTTGTGTTACATCTATGTCAGGTCTGCTAACTATCTCTATATTATTTTCTTTTACTGCTTCTTCTAAAACTTCTGGTGCTACTTCATTAAAAGCATCTTCATAGAATATTTCTTTTCCATAGTATTTTTCTACTATGTTCATTGGTGCTTTTCCTTTTCTAAATCCTGGTATATTAAAATATTTAGCACTTTGGAAGTATACTTTTTGTATGGCATCACTAAATTTTTGTGCTTCTACTGTTAATTCTAATTTTACTTCATTTGCGTTTTCTGTTTTTTCTAATTTACATTTCATAATTTTTCAAATCCTTTCTCTTATTCATATAGCTTTTACATTATACCATATTTTTCGCATTTTGCAAGGATTTTTTCATAATTTTCAAAAAATACTTGTTTTTTTTTTAGTTTTATGATAAACTTATACTCAGTCAATTTATTAAGATAATTAGGAGGTGCAAAGAAATGGCAAAATGTGCAATTTGTGAAAAATCACAAAGTAATGGAAACAAACTTAGCATTACTCGTTCACATATAAGTAAAAGAAGTCCAAGAACTTGGAAACCAAATTTAAGAAGTGTTAAAGCTATTATGGAAAATGGTGAAGTAAAAAGAATTCATGTATGTGCTAAATGTTTAAAAAATGGTAAAGTTAAAAGAGCTTAAGCTCTTTTTTTGTTTGCCTTTTTCGACCAATTTAACAACGTCCCCATTGGTCTCATTGAAATAAAACTTTCTTATAAAAAAATTAGCTATACTTTTTAGTATAACTAATTTTTTGTTTTAATTATAGAATTTAATATTAATCTTTTATTCCAAAAATCAATTTCACAAACCCTCGTAAAAATTTTGGAACTTTTTTAACCACTATAGTCATATATGTAATCCCTCCTTTATTTAACAAGCAAGCCACATTAATCCGACACATGCAAGTGCAACTCCTATTATAAAAAGCCAACCTGTAAGTGGAAGTAATAATACTAATAAAATTCCAAGTCCTATGCCAATCAATGCTACTCCTATTGTCTTTTTTAAAGCACACAACATTATTATTACCTCACTTCCTTTTTGTATATTATATTAGTTTTTATGTTTTATTGTTAATCATTATGTAGATTTTATTTTCTAATTTGAATTCCTTTATTTTCTAAGTCATTAATAACATTTTCTAAAATCGCATTAATTTCATCATCACTCAAAGTTCTATCTGGTGTTCCAAATGTTAAAGAATATGCAATACTTCTTTTATTTTCATCTATATTTTTACCTTCGTATACATCAAATACATTAATATCTAATAAAAGTTTTCCTGCTTTTTTCTTTATTAGCATTTCTACTTCTTTTGATGTTATATTTTTATCAACTAGTACTGCTAAATCTTTTTTGATACTTGGGAATTTTGAAATTTCTTTAAATTTCATTTTTCCAACTCTTTTTGCTAAAAGCTTATCTAAATTGATTTCCATTACATAAACTGCTTCTTTTTCTACTGATGGATGTATTCTACCTATTATACCAACAATGTCATTATTTACTGATATTTCAGCAGTTTGACCTGGATGGAATTCTTCTGGCATTTGTTTTGGTAATACAAAACTATATCTACCTGCATACCCTAAATAATCTAGCAATTCTTCTGTTACACCTTTAATATCATAAAAATCTACATTTTTGCTATGTCCAATTCCTTCATAATATTTTCCAGTCATTAACACACATATTTTTTGGTTTTCCCCATATTCTTCACCTTTTTTCCAGAATCCTTTTCCAATTTCAAAAAGACATACATCTTTATTTTCACGTGCCTTATTGTATTCATAAATCTTATAAAGCGATGGTATTATACTATATCTTAGTGTGTTTCTATCTTCTGTTATTGGGTCTAATAGTCTTACTTCTTCAAATTCATCTGTTGTAAATTTGTGTACATCTTTATCATTTATTAGTATATATGACAAAGTTTCATTTAATCCCATATTTGACATTTTTGCTCTTATTTTTCTTGTTGTTTTGTCTAAATGTCCCATTTTCATTGGAACTACTGGTAATTTTCCTTGTATATTGTCAACTCCATAAATTCTTCCAACTTCTTCTACTAAATCTTCTTTAATTGATATATCAATTCTTCTTGTTGGAACTGTAACTATCACTTCGTTTTCCTTTGGTTCTGTTTTGAAGTCTAGCTTTCTAAATACATCTACAATATCTTCTTTTGATATATTTGTTCCTAAAACATTATTTATAAATTGATATTCTATATTTATAACTTTTTCTTTATTATCTGTTACATCATATTTTACAATTCCTGTTTCAATTTCAGCATCTGCATATTTTTGTAGTAATGTACAAGCTCTTTCCATTGCCATATATGTTCTTGCTGGGTCAAGTCCTTTTTCAAATCTGTTGCTTGCTTCACTTCTTAAAATTTTATTTGATGTTTTTCTTACTTTTACAGAATCAAATATTGCTGATTCAATAATAACATTTTTTGTTGTTTCTTCAACTTCTGTTTCTAATCCACCCATAACACCAGCTAATCCTATTGCTTTGTTTCCGTCTGTTATTACTATATCATCTTCGGATAAACTTCTTTCGATGTTATCTAGTGTTGTTAATTTTTCTCCATTTTCTGCCATCCTTACAACTATTTCGTTTCCTAAATTATCTGCGTCATAAAAGTGCAATGGTTGACCTAATTCTAACATCACATAATTACTTATATCAACAACATTATTGATAGGTCTTATTCCAGAGGCAATCAATCTATTTTTTATAAACTCTGGGCTTTCTTTTATTGTCACATTTTTTGCTTTTTTTGCTAAAAATAGTTTGCAATTTTCTGTATTTACTTGAACTGAAAATTCTTTGTTTACATCTTCTCCATTTTCTGTATATTCAAGTTCAACTGGTTTTACTTTCTTATCATAAATTGCACCTAATTCATATGCCATTCCTAATATACTTAATAAATCTCCTCTGTTTGCTGTTAATTCAAAATCTATAACAGCATCATCCAATCCCATATATGCAATTGGGTCTCCACCTACTGGTGCATCTGCTGGTAATTCATGTATTCCATTTTTATCTTCTTCTGATAAAAATTTCTTATCAATTCCAATTTCATATAATGCACATAGCATACCATTTGATTCATGACCTCTTATTGTGCCTTTTTTTATTTTAATTCCTTCAGGAAGTTCTGCTCCAACTTGTGCAAGAATTACTTTTATTCCTTTTCTTGCATTTGGTGCTCCACATACTATATCTAGCACTTCTTTACCAATATCTACTTTACATAGATGTAGGTGGTCTGAGTCTGGATGTGGTTCACACTCTTTTATTTCTCCTATTATTAAATTTGTTGCATTAATCATTTTTTCTGCAGAATCATATTCATTTCCTGCTTTTGTCATAGCTTCCGCTATGTCTTTTTCTGTTAAATTATTATCTAAATCTATATAATCTTTTACAAAATTTAAACTTAATTTCATTTTTTAATCTCCTTTCACTTGGACATTGAGGACATGGACATTGGAGACGGAATATTGGGGACGTAGAGAATTTGTTCCATTATTCTTGTAACTTTTTGTCGATTTTTGTATTATTAAATCGATTATTTTACAAAATTTTATTTCAAAATACTTTATAATCATTTTTCAATATTCCATAATTCATTTGACAACTTTCGACATATTTGTGAGACATTCCGTCTACGTCCCCTTTGTTCCGTTCCTTTTGTTTCGTTCCCTTGTTCCGTTCCTTTTGTTTCGTTCCCTTGTTCCGTTCCCT
>FR884547.1:4952-18749 GCA_000435535.1 Clostridium sp. CAG:575
GTTTCGTTCCTTTTTTCCGTTCCTTTTGTTCTATTCTTCATCTTTTCTATCAAATTGACCTAAAAATCTAACATCATTTGTATATAAATATCTCATATCTGTAATACCATATCTAAACATAGCAAGTCTGTCAATTCCAGTTCCAAAAGCAAAACCTCCATATTGTTCAGGATCATATCCATTCATTTTTAATACATTTGGATGAACTATTCCTGCTCCTAAAACTTCTATCCATCCAGTTTGCTTACATAAATTACAGCCTTTTCCTCCACATTTAAAACATGTAACATCAACTTCATAAGATGGTTCTGTAAATGGAAAATAACTTGGTCTGAATCTTAAATCCAAATTTGCTCCTATTATTTTTCTAACAAATACTTCTAATGTTCCTTTTAAATCTGCTAATGATACATTCCTTTCCTTTTTGTCTATAACTAATCCCTCTATTTGATTAAATTGATGTGAATGTGTTGCATCATCTTCTCTTCTATATGTTTTTCCTGCTGTAATCATTCTTATTGGTGTTTTTTCTGTATTTGCCATCATTGTTCTAGCTTGAACAGCAGATGTTTGTGTTCTTAATAAGTATTCATCTGTTATATAAAAACTATCTTGCATATCTCTTGCTGGATGACCTTTTGGTAGGTTTAATCTTTCAAAGCAATATTCATCATTTTCTAGCTCTGGGCCTGTTACAACATCATATCCCATAGATACAAATAAATCTTCTATATCTTCTATTATTCTATTTACTGGGTGAATACTTCCTCTTTTCATTTTTGTACTTGGAAGTGTTATATCTATTTTTTCAGCCTCTAGTTTCTTGTTTAATTCCTCTTGCTCAAATTTAGTTTCTTTTTCTTCTATTAAATTTTCTAATACAGCTTTTGCCTCATTAACAAGTCCTCCAATAATTGGTCTTTCTTCTGGGCTTAATGAACCCAGTCCTCTTAATACTGCTGTTAATTCGCCTTTTTTTCCTAAGTATTTTACTCTTAAATCATTTAGTTCTTTTAAATCTTTTGCTTCTTCAATTTGTTTTATTGAAGTTTGCTTAATTTGTTCAATTTGTTCTTTCATTTTTCAAAACTCCTTTCTTATGTCCAAGAACAAATCTGAAAAAATCAAAGATTTTTTCAGTAAATTTGTTCGCGTGCGAAAATTCATAAAATAAATTTTCTGTACATTATAATTTTGTATCTTATGAAAGTTACATTACTTTCATAAGATATAAAAAATCCACTTCTATCCCATATATAGGACGAAATGGATTTTTCCGTGGTACCACCTATTTTTATTAATTTTTTCTTTATATTTTTTATATAAAGTATTTATTAACCTCATTATAGTTTTAACGGTTCAACCGCTTCTTTCTAATATTATTAATTTTTATTGCATATTATTTGATTTTTTATCATTATTCATTAATATTTTTCAAAAGAAGTCCGAAAAAGTGAAATTTCTATACATTCATTATTTAATATCTCTCAGCCTTGGATATTTTCTCTTTTAATAATTTTTAATATATATACTTTGCTTTTTCTTAGGATTTGATTTTATATGTTATATGTTAACATATTTTTATTTTTATTACAAGTGTTTTTTCATTTTTCACAATTATATTGGTGAATATTTTTTAGTTTCTTTATATCTTCCATACACCTTTGTTTCTATTACAGCTTTTTTCTCTTCCTTTTTATTTTCTTTTAATTTAACTTTTTTATTTTTGATTTTCTTTATTACAGCTATCTTATTATTTATAAATTCTAATGTTGCAACATAAATTCCATATTCATTTAAACTTATATTTATTTGTGCTTCTTTCTTAGGAAATTCTAATTTTTCCTTTTGCATATTTTCTAAAACTTCTAATTCATTATATTCATTAGAATCAAAATAATATTCTATACATTTTACTTGTTTATTCATTTCATTCAACATCCTTAAAATTTTGTATTTACTAAAATTTAATTTCACCTCTTATATATTAACATAATTTTGATGATTTTGCAAATTAATTTTCTTATATTTTAATTGACAAAATTTTATTTAAGTTATATTATTTGTGTATATTAATAAATTTTAAAAGGAGGATTTTTTATGTTAAAAAACAAATCAAAAATCGTTGTTGTTTTCCTTATTATACTTCTTTTAATTTCTGCAACTACTGTTTTTGCAAGTAATGAAGTATCAGAAGCAAATGAAAACGATATAGCACTTATTTCTGCTGATAATGCAACAGATACAACGCCAATTGCAGATGGCAATACTTCTACACCAGAAGAAAACTCTAATTATAAAAAATCAGATGTATATCTATTTGGTGATACTGTTTCTGTTGATTATATAGTAGATGGAAATCTTTTTATTTGTGCAAATAAAGTTTACATCAATTCTCAAATTGGTGGTGATGCCTTTATTATGGCAAAAGAAATTGTAATTGATTCAAAAGGTTATGTTTTCTCTAATCTATTTGCACTTTCTGATTCATTAGATATTCGTGGTGTTGTATATGATTTATATTCATGTGCTAATACTATTGCAATCTCTGGTGGATATGTTTATAGAGATGCAAGAATCTCTTGTAGTACTTTAAATATAAATGGTATAGTTGGAAGAAATGCTTTTGTTAATTCACCATCTATAAACTTCAACACAGATTCTGCAAATAATGGTATTATTTATGGAAATTTAGATTATTCTACAAAATCTGAAATTTCTATACCAGATGGTGTTGTTTCTGGAACAGTTACTTTCACACAAGAAAATTCATCTGAAAAAACAACTGGTACTATAATTTCAGAAAATCTTGTTAGCTTAGGTGGTTTCCTTGCATTTGTATTATTAGTATGGTTAGTATGTTCTTGGCTTGCACCAAAATTCTTAGATTATACTAATAATTATGTTGGTAAACAATCTTTAAAGGTATTTGGTATTGGATTACTTACTTTAGTTGCTATTCCTGTTTCATGTATTATACTAATTTTATTACAATTAACAGCTAGTTTCTCACTATGTCTTTTAGCTTTATATATTCTTACTTTAGTTGTTGCAAATTCAATTTTTGTTATAACAGCTAATAAATACTTGTGTACAAAGTTAAAAATTAATGGTTTTGCCGGAACTTTTGGTATGTTAATTGTTTCTGGAATTATTTTATGGGTAATTATTAATTTACCATATGTTGGTGGATTTATTAATTTCATCATGACTGTTTTAGGATTAGGTATTTTAGTTTCTTACTTATTACCTAACCATAGTAGCAAAAAAAGTTCTGAAAAAGAATCTGAATTAAATGTTGAAAATAAAGATAAAATTACATTTAAAAATATAAAATCAGATAAAAAAGATGAACTAAAAGAAGAAATAAAAAAAGAAGTTGATACTTCTAAAGAGTCTGAAAAAAACGAAGAAAACAATGAAAATAAATAAAATTACAAATCTTATATTAATTTTATACAGAAAATCCAACAATCACATGATTGCTGGATTTTTATTTTTTATATATCAAAATTTCTCCAATCTTCTATATTTAATTTAGAAGATTATTCATATTTACTCTTATTATCTTCTCAATTCATCTATAATAGTTTTATAATCCTTTGCAATTAATATAGCCGTTCCAGAAACTAAAATATTTGCTCCTGCATTTTTTACATCATCAGCTGTTTTTAAATTTATCCCTCCATCTGCCTCTATATCAATTTCTATGTTATTTTCTTCAATATATTTTTTTAACTTTGAAATTTTTACTACCATATCTGTTAAAAGTGTTTGTCCACCCTTTCCTGGTTCTACTGTCATAACTAAACATACATGTATATATGGTAAAAATTCAAATATTTCTGATACATCTGTTTCTGGTTTTATACTTATTCCAACCTTACAATGATTATCTTTTATAAGATTTATCATTTCAAAAACTTCTTCTTTGTTTTTGCATGCTTCATAATGAAATGTTATTATATTTGGCTCTACTGCTATAAAATCTTCTATTCCTTTTTTTACATCTTCTACCATTAAGTGAATATCTAATGGAATATTTGATATTCTTCTTATATATGATGCATTTGATAGCATTTGCTTATATGTATTTTTTTCTACAAATTTTCCATCCATTACATCTATGTGTATGTAATCAGTTTTTGCTGCTTCCAATCCTAAAAAAGTTTTTGATTCTTCTCCCTTTTTTGTTGAAAGTATTGATGTTGAAATCTCTACCATTTTTATTCCTCCTTGATTTTTTCTACCACTTCATTGATGCTTTCTTGTGGTGTTGAAGCACCTGCCATGATTCCTACTTTTTCAAATTGTTTTATTTCATCAATATTTATTTCTTCTTTTGTTTCTATACATATTGAATTTTCGCAATTCTTTTTTGCAATTTCATATAGTTTTTTGGTGTTAGAACTATTTTTTCCTCCAATTATAATCATGTAATTAACTTTTTTTGATAGTTCCTCTGTTTCTTTTTGTCTCAATTCAGTTGCTTGACAAATTGTATTTTTTATTATTAGCTCTACATCTTTTTTAGTTTCATTTCTAATTATTTCTTCTATAATATAAAATTTTTCTAAACTATATGTTGTCTGTGAAATTACCAATAATTTTTTTAATCCACTTTTTTCAAATTTTTCTAATTCTTTTAATGCTTCTTCTTCATTTTCAATAATTGAACTATTTTTACCACAATAGCTAATTGTTCCTATATTTTCTGGGTGTTTTTTGCTTCCCAATAAAAATATGTAATATCCTTGTTTTGCATATTCCTCTGCAATTTCGTGTATTTTTAAAACTTTTGGACATGTTAAATCTATTATTTTTATATCTTTTGTTTCTGCTTTTTTCATAGTTTCTTTTGGTACCCCATGTGCCCTAATAATAACCTTATTTGTTGCTTGTTCTATTTTATCTATAATGTTCATTCCAGCTTTTTCTAACTTTTCTATTACCTGTTTATTATGGACTAGCTCCCCTAAACAATCTATTCTTTTATTTTTATCTAATTCTTTTTTTGTTTCTTCTACTGCTCTTTTTACTCCATAACAAAAACCTGCTGTTTTTCCAATTTCAATTTTCATTTTGGCTTCATTCCTTTTATTATTAATTTACCATTTTCAATATTTCTTTTTTTAACTCTTCTACAATTTCATCTTGTGGAATTTTTCTTATAATTTCGCCTTTTTTAAATAAAAGTCCCTCTTTTATTCCTCCAGCAATTCCTATATCTGCTTCTCTGGCTTCTCCTGGTCCGTTTACTGCACATCCCATAACAGCAACTTTAATATTTGATTGTATTGTTTGCAAAAACTCTTCTATTTCTTTTGCAATTGGAATTAAGTCTATTTGTGTTCTTCCACATGTAGGACACGCAATTAATGTTGGACTTGTACTATATAAATTGCAATCTTTTAAAATTTCTTTTGCAACTTTAATTTCTTTTATTGGGTCATCAGAAAGTGATACTCTAACTGTATCTCCTATTCCTTGTCTTAATAAATATCCTAATCCTATACTTGATTTTATTGTACCACTAAACTCTGTTCCTGCTTCTGTAATTCCTAAATGCAGTGGGCAATCAAACATTTCTGAAGCCTTTTCATATGCTTTTATACACAAGTCTAAATCTGATGCTTTTAATGATATAGCATAATTTTTAAAGTCTAATCTATCTAATATATCTGTATGTCTTTTTGCACTTTCAACCATTGCTTCTGCTGTTGGACTTCCACCGTATTTTTCTAATAAATCTTTTTCTAAAGAACCTGCATTTACACCAATTCTAATTGGTATATTTTTTTCTTTACATTTTTCTACTACAGCCCTTACTTTTTCTTCTGAACCGATATTTCCTGGGTTTATTCTTATTTTGTCTACCCCTGACTCAATTGCTTCTAATGCTATTTTATAATCAAAATGAATATCTGCTACAATTGGTATATTTATTTTTTCTTTTATTTGTTTTATTGCTTTTGCATCTTCCAAATCTAAACATGCAACTCTAATAATTTCACAACCTGCTCTTTCAAGTTCATTTATTTGTTGTATAGTTTCTTCAATATTTTTTGTTTTGGTATTACACATAGATTGAATTACAACTCTATTTTGTCCTCCTATTTGTACATTTCCAACCATTATTTTTCTAGTGTTTTCTCTTTTCATTTTTTACCCCTAATACTAAAATTTATTTTTTAAACTTAACTTTTTTTACTTTTAATACTTAAATTTATCCTTTTCTTTTAATTCTTCATATATTTTGCAATATCTTTGATATCTTCCTTGACTTATTTCATTTTGTTCAACTGCTTTTTTTATGCCACAGTTTTGTTCTTTTATATGTGTACAACCTATAAACTCGCAATTTTCTATATATTGTACAAATTCTTTAAAGTATTTTTCTAAATCTTGATAGTTAATTTCAGATATATCAAATGTTGCAAATCCTGGTGTATCTGCTAAATATGTGTTCTCATCTATTTCATACAATTTTACTGATGTTGTTGTATTTTTTCCTTTTTTATTCTTTTTGCTGATTTCTCCTTCTTCTGTTAATTCTTTTTGAAAGATTGCATTTATTAAAGTTGATTTTCCAACTCCGGAATTTCCAGAAAAAGCATTTACATTGTTCTTTAAATATTTTTTTAATTCATCTATTCCTATCAAGTTTTTTGCTTGTGTTTTTATTACTGTATATCCTATTTTTTTATATACTTTTTCTATTTCTTCAAAATCGTGTTTTTTATCTAAATCTACTTTATTTAATACTATAATTGGTTTTATTTTTAGAAATTCTGCAAATGCTAATTGCTTATCTAATAATAGTAAATCTGGTTTTGGGTCTTTACTTGAAACGACTAATATTATTTGTGTTAAATTACTCATTTTAGGTCTTTTTATATAATTTTCTCTATCATATATTTTTTCTATTACTGCTTTTTTATTTTCTTCATCAAGTATTGATATTTCTATTTTGTCTCCTACAACTGGTGCTATTTCTTCTTTTTTTAATTTTCCTCTTGGTGTTGCTTCATACATTGCTTTTTCTGTTTTTATTTTATATAAGTTTGATTTGTTCTCTATTATTATTCCTTGCATTATCTCTCCTCTAAATTTTTTTACTATTGTTATATAATTCGTCCGGACATATATCTGCTCCATTATTCCATTGTATTGATAATCCTTCTACTCTAACTTTTTTGAATTCATTTTTATCTTGTAATTTTTTAAACAATTCAAATTTAAAATATGGCTTGACATCAAATATCCTTCTTTCACTATTATCAAATAATATCTCTAACTCATAATTGTCAAGAATTTTTACTTCTATAGCTTTAGGTCTCATTTTATTACTCCAATCCTTTTATTTTTATAATTTCTCCATCATTATTTAAAGCATACCATGCAGCATTTAATTCATCCTGATGTAATTCTATCCATGCTTCGACTAATTTTCTTTGTTTTTTTGGAATTTTTCCATCTAATGTCTTTCCATTTAATGTTATTGACATTTCATATTCATTATATTTTATATGTATATGAGGTTCATTATGATGCCCTCCAATTTCTGCATACATATAAATTAATATTCCATAAAATTGTGATATTAACGGCATATTACCTCCTTTATTATAGCATTATACTTTTTTTTTTTCAATTATTTAATTGAATTTGTAAGATTTAATTTTTTTAATTTTCCAGGATTTTTTTATATTAGAATATTAAAATTTTTGATTAAAATATGTTGATTTAATAAATTTGCTTTCAATTTTTCCTATAGCTATATTGCACTTATATTACTCCCTTTTTATTTTTTTGTCAAGCATTTAATAATAAAGGAAAGAAAGAATAAGGGAGTGAAAGAAAACAAAAAGCAAAAAACTTCTGCAATCACAGAAGTTTTTTTATTATTTTGTTTCTTCAAGTTTAATTATTAAATTTTTTATTCAGCTGTATAAGAACTTACATTACTATAAACTAATGTATATCCTCCATCATTTTTTAATATATCATCAATATATACTTTAACAGTAGTTGTTCCTGTTCCCTTAGCATTTCCAACGGCTACAGCAGTTTCAGAAGCCTTTACCTTCTTTGAATAGATTGTATCTTCCCCAACTGTTACTCTTAATGTTACTTCTTTAACTTTTTTATCATTTTTATCTTTTTCTTCTTCTGATGTTGAAGTTTCATAAATATCGCCATCTAATAATGATTTTACATTTACTGTTATTGGAACAGTTTTTGTTTCAGCTAATTTGTTTACTGTTATAGTTACTGTTGTACCTTCATCAATTACTTTTCCAACTTCTATTGATTGTGTTAAAACAACTCCATTATCTTTTGATTTATCTTCGCTTGAACCAATATTTACTACTAATCCTAATTTTTCTAGTGTTGTTTTTGCATCTGCTTCTGTTTTTCCTTTTACGTCTATCATTGTTACTTGTTTTATTCCAGTTCCTGTGCTTACATGTATTTTTACAGTGTCTCCAGCATTAGCTTCTGTATTAGCATCTGTTTCTTGGCTTATAACATAACCTTCTTCTACTTTTTTACTCGTTTCTTCTACTATTTCAGCTTTTAATTTGGCTTCTTCTAATGCTTTTACGGCTTCGTCTTCTTGCATTCCAACAACTTTTGGTACAGTTGTTTTTTCAGCCCCTTTACTTATAACAACTTTTACAGTACTTCCTTCTTTTACATTATTATATTTTTCTGTATAAGTTGGGTCTTGGCTTATAATGCAATCTTTTTCTACTTCTGCATTGTATTCTTCTGATTTAATTTCAAACTTCAATTTTAAATCTTCTATTGTTTTTTGGGCTTCTTCTTTTGATAATCCAACTACATTTGGTAAACTTACTTCTTTTGGATTTGTTACATTTAAGAATAATATTGTTCCACCAAAAGCTAAGAAGAATAATATTACTAACCCTAAAAATGTGCTTAGTTTTTTATGTTTTTTTATAAATCCTACAAATTTATTTTGTTTTTTATTATTTTTCTGTTTTCTTTGTTCTCTTTCTAATTCTTCTGTTGATATTCTTTGTGTTCTTGCTGTTGGATCATAGTCATCATTTGATACAAAATCTCCATTTGGATTTTTTAATGCCATTCTTAAATCTTGTAACATTTCTGTACTTGTTTGATATCTAAACATTGGGTCTTTCTTTAATGCTTTTAATATTATTTGATTTATTGATTCTGGCAAGTTTGGATTTTCTTCTATAGGTGGAACAGGTTCTTCTTGCATATGTTTTAATGCAACAGATACTGGTGTATCTGCATCAAATGGAACTTTTCCTGTAACCATTTCATACATTACAACTCCTAAAGAATATAAATCTGATTTTGCATCTGTGTATCCACCTCTTGCGTGTTCTGGCGAAAAATAATGTACTGAGCCTATTGTTGTTCCAAAAGCAGTTATTGTTGAATTTGAAACTGCCTTTGCTATTCCAAAATCTGTTACTTTTGCTATTCCATCTTCTGTTATTATTATGTTATGAGGTTTTATATCTCTATGAATTATATTGTTTTTATGTGCCATTTCTAATGCTGATGCAATTTGTATTGCAACATTAACAGACCATTTCCATGGTAGTGGTCCTCTTTCCTCTGTAATAATTTCTTTTAATGTTTTTCCTTGAATTAGTTCCATTACAATATAATAAATTCCATTATCTACACCAACATCAAAAATTGATACAATATTTGGATGTGTTAATCTTGCTGCTGATTGTGCTTCTGTTTCAAATCTTTTTATAAATTCCTCATCTGTTGTAAACTCATCCCTAAGTATTTTTACAGCTACATATCTTTTTAAAACTAGGTCTGTTGCTTTATATACTGTTGCCATCCCACCATTTCCTATCTTTTTTATCATCTCGTATCTGTTTCCTAATACTCTTCCTTCTAAATTCATATTTAATCTCTCCTTAAATGTATTTAAAGTTGACTGCTATATATTTTTTATTACTACTACTGTGATATTGTCATATCCTCCGTTATTGTTTGCAAGTTCTACTAAATCTTTTGGCGCTTGTTCTATGTTTTTACTTGCCATTTTGTATATTGTTTCTTGGTCTACCATATTTGTTAATCCATCTGAACACATAATTAAAATGTCATCTTTTAAAAATCCTTTTACCATTACATCTGGTTCAACAAAAGCATTACATCCTAATGCTTTCATTAACATGTTTTTTTGCGGATGATGTGCAGCTTCTTCTTTTGTTATTGTTCCATCAGCTACTAATTTTTGTACATAACTATGGTCCTGTGTTAATTTTCTGATAAACTCTTTCCTTATTCTGTATATTCTACTATCTCCTACATGTCCAATATAAACTTTATTATTGTATATTAAACAAATTTCTAAGGTAGTACCCATTCCTTGTAATTCTGCATTTTCTTTTGATTTTTCATATACTACCATATTTGCATATTCCATGCTACTTCCTAATAATTGTATTATACTGTCTCTATCTTTTTCTATTTCTTTAAAATTATTTTCTATATAATTTTTTGCTGTTTGAACTGCTAATTTACTTGCTATTTCGCCTCCATTATATCCTCCCATTCCATCTGCAAGTAGATATAATTGAACTTCATCTAATGAATTTGAAATGTAGTAATAATCTTGGTTCATTTCTCTTACTTTTCCTAAGTCTGATTTTGCATAAGCTTTTATCATTTTTCCACCTCTATTCTTTGTGTATCTTTTAGCTTATCTTTTTATACATTTTTATTTATATCACAATTTATTGTTTTTTGCAATATTTTATATAAAGTCTTTATGAATAATTTATGATATGATCACCCCATAAAAATAATTTATGAAAAGTTCACCCACCATGATATAATGGAGGTATGAGAACAGAAATGAGTAAAAAAGGCTATAAAAGCCCAAGAAAACATAAGAAAATTAAGGTACATAATAGACGTAAAGAACATTCTTCAGAAGGAGAACTTTTACAAGTTGATGGTACACCACACCAATTCTTTTATTGAGATAATAAAATGTATTGTTTACATGGTTTTATAGATGATGCAACACATCAAATTACAGGGCTATATTTATCAGAAAATGAATGCATGCAAGGTTATTTAGAAGTTACAAGACAAACATTAAAAAATTTTGGAATACCATTAGCATTGTATGCAGATGGTTCAAGTATTTTCTTTCCAAAAGATAAAGAATTAACAATAGAAGAACAGTTAGCAGGAATAACAAAACCATCAACGCAATATGGAAGAATGATGAATGAATTAAATGTAAAATTAATCCATGCAGGATCTTCACAAGCAAAAGTCAGAGTTGAAAGATTATGGAATACACTACATGATAGACTAAAAACAGAATTTAGAGTTAATTAAATAACAACACTAGAAGAAGCAAATAAATTTTTAATAAAATATATTCCGAAATTTAATAAAAAATTTGGTATAGAAGCAGAAAATAAAAAAAGTTCATTTTTAAAATTACCAAAATATGTTAATCTTGATTACATTCTTTCAGTAAAATATACAAGAACAGTAGATGTTAGTAATTGTATAAGCATTAGTGGAACAACATTTTTAATAGAAACAAAAGAAATACTTCATAAAAAGAAGGTTGAAATATGTATAAGTAAAAGAATTGGAATGAAAGTACGATTTAATGATAAATGGTATAAAATAACACCAATTTCTATTCAAAATAAGAAAAGCCTTAAATCAAACGATTCTGTTGAAGCAATTATACAAAACTTTGTATATTTAAATTACCTAAAGAATGAAAGATTATCGGCTTAACATGAGAACAATCTAATAATACAATAAATTTATGATAAAGTCAAAGGATGTGTCAAAAAAATTTGGCACATCCAGGGTGAACGAATCATAAATTAATTTTATCGATTTAGGGTGTCCTAATCAAAAATTATTGACATATTTTATATAAAGTCTTATTTATTTTATAACAATTTTATTTCATATATATAACTTTTCGCTCTATTTCCATCTGTATATTTCCAAGTTATTTTCTTAGTATTTTCTGGTATAGTGTATGTTTTATCAAAAGTACCATTAGCATCTGAATATTCACTAATAATTTCATTTGATTCATTTAGAAATCTTATATTCACTCTTGAATATAAATCAGCTACAAATTTGACATTTATTTCTTTATTCCATA
This sequence comes from Clostridium sp. CAG:575, assembly GCA_000435535.1. Lineage (GTDB taxonomy): Bacteria > Bacillota > Clostridia > TANB77 > CAG-508 > CAG-269. The sequence goes on from FR884547.1 coordinate 17,131, forward strand.
TATCTGAATCAACATATAAAACTTTATCATATGCAATTGCTTTTGTGCTTTCATCATTATCATATGCTTCTTTATCTAATATGTCTGTCAATTCGTTTTTATATATCAATACTATTGAATCTCTTTTATTTTTATCTATAATCTTAGCATATACTGTTTGTCCATACTCTAAACTTATTCCCTCTTCTGGATAATCTGTCCATGTAATGTTATCATAACTATATAATTTTTCAACTGCTGTTTCAAAATATTGTATTTTATATTTTTCTTTATTTTCTATTTTTGATGATGTCATATGTGGATACATATCTTCTATACTGCCTACTGGCGTTGTTTCAATATTTATTTCGTATATATCACAAATATATGAATGTCCTTCATTAGTCATTACAATTTTTATCCATTTTGCGTTTTCAGGAATAGTTAAGTTTAAATAATCTTTTCCATAACTTGTATGCCAATATCCAGTATTTCCTGTAGCTGTTTCGTTATCTTCTAAATAAAATTTTATATATACATGATTCCATGCCGGACAATTTAAAAGTAATTTTACAGAATATCCTTCAAGTCCATCATCTATTCTTATACTTTTGTTTATGATCCTTATTGCAGTATCATTATCTTCATCATATGCTTCTACAGGTATTATATTGTTACTTAAAACATTATTGCAATTTTGTTTTTTAGATATTTCTAGTCCACTTTCATTTTTTATACTTTTAGCTATAATATGAGTTTCTTTAGTTTGTATAATTCCTGTATATTCATTCCATGTAACACCGTTATTTAAACTATAATAATTTGTTATATCTGTTCTTTTATCAAAATTAATAGTAACGTCTACATCTTGATCTAAATAAACTCCATATTTTCCTAATACAGATATTCTATCACTTCCTGTATATATTATTTCTGGTTCATCAGCTATATCTACATCTATATTTTTTATCTCTTTGTTTATTAATATTACATTTTTAGCATCATCTTCAATTTTTGCATATATTTTAACAGTTTTTGTTGTATTATCTTGTAAATTATTTTTTAATATTTCATATGCATCAATCGCAAACTCTCCACTATATTTTGTCCATTGTCCATTTTCTCCAATCTTATACGTTCTTGTTTTATTTTCATTACCATAATAATCTATTTTAACATTTCCGTATGTATCTATTTCTTTTTCAGTGCTAACTTGAATATCTATTAAATTATTTCTATATTCATCATTTATAGTTATAGTCTTTTGAAATTGTTGTCCTTTGCCATTTATAAATTTAAAAGTATATTCACCATTATTTTCTACTACATAGTCTATTGATACGCTTTCCTTATTATATGCATTGATTTGTACTTCTTTTCCATTTTCTAAATTATAAACAAACTTATTTATTCCTTGTTCTTCATCTATAGCTGTGATTTTAAATTTTAATTTATTATCACTATTTGAATAAACTTCAAATAAAATATCCTGATTTTGTTCTTTGCTAATATATCTACTATTTATTTTATTTATTATATAGTTCTTTTGAGTAATTATTATAGTAATTATACATAATAATATACTTATTATTATAATTAATAAATACTTCTTTTTCATTAGAATCCTCCAAATATTATTT
>FR884548.1 GCA_000435535.1 Clostridium sp. CAG:575
GTTAATTAAATTTAAAAAAACTATTGAATTTTTGATTATATAATTATATAATCTATCTGTTAAAATCAAATATCGGGAGTGAATAAAATGCCTAATACATGTAATATAAAAAAATATAAAAATGTACATATGATTGGAATCGGTGGAGTTAGTATGAGCGGTATTGCTGCTATTCTAACAAATTTTGGAATTAATGTTACTGGTTCTGATGCATCTCAATCTGAATCAACAGATAAATTAATATCTATGGGAATAAAAGTTACAATTGGTCATAATTTAGAAGATATAGCAAAAGCAGATGTAGTTGTTTATTCTGCTGCTATAAAACAGGATGACCCTGAAATGTTAGAAGCAAAAAAACTACAAATTCCTACAATAGAAAGAGCAGATTTCTTAGGAGAACTAACAAGATGTTATAAAGATACTATTTGTATATCTGGTACACATGGAAAAACAACTACAACATCTATGATTTCTCTTTGCTTTTTAGAAGCTTTAAAAGATCCAAGTATTCAAGTTGGTGCTTTTCTAAAAAATATTGATGGAAACTATAGAGTTGGAAATAGTGAACATTTTATCATTGAAGCTTGCGAATATGTAGAAAGTTTTTTAAAATTTAGTCCAAAAGCAGAAATCATTTTAAATATTGATAATGACCACTTAGATTATTTTAAAACATTTGAAAATATTAAAAATGCATTTGTTAAATATGTAAAATTGCTACCAGATGATGGTTTATTAGTAATAAATGGAGATGATACAAATTGTCTTGAGTTACCTCAATATACAAATTGCAATATTTTAACATATGGAATAAAAAATAAAAATGTTGATTTCTATGCTGATAATATCTCATTTGATAATGATGGATTTGCTACATTTGATGTATTCTTTAAAAATGAATTTTTCTGCAAAATTTCTTTATCAGTTCCTGGAATGCACAATGTTTTAAATGCACTTGCTTGTATTTCTTTATGTAATTATTATGGAATCGATAAAAAAGGTTTAGAAACTGCATTACATAGCTTTACAGGGGCTCATAGAAGATTTGAATTTAAAGGTAAAGTTAATGGTGCTAGCATTTATGATGATTATGGTCATCATCCTACTGAAATTAAAGCAACATATAATTCTTTAAAAAATAAAAAATATAATGAATCTTGGGTTGTTTTTCAGCCACATACTTATAGTAGAACAAAAAATCTTTTAGATGATTTTGCTAATGCTTTAAAAGATTTTGACCATATTATTGTTTTAGATATATATGCAGCAAGAGAAATTAATACATTTAATATTTCTTCTAAAGATTTAGTTGATAAAATTATTTCTTTAGGAAAGAATGCAATGTATATTCCTGATTTTGAGGAATGTGTGTCTTATGTAAAAAATAATATAAAAGAAAATGATATTTTATTAACTTTAGGTGCAGGGACAGTTACTAAAATTGGTCCAATGTTAATTGAAAAATAGTAAATTAAATGCCCTATATATCTATACCCTTTTATAGATATATGGGGCTTTTGGAATTTCATTACATTTTGCATAAATTACAATTTTAAAGCAAAGCAGTTATTTATTAAACTGCTATTGCTTGTTTTAATTCTTCAATACCTTCATATAAATTTTGTTTATTTTTGTCAATTTTATTATCTAAATAATTAAATTGCTCATTTTGTTTTTTGCTAACAACTTTTAACACCTCAGTAAATTGTTGCGCTATATCTTTACTTTGTTCATCAAAACGTTTATCTACATATTCTTTTATCTCTACATATTCTTTCATCTCATTGAATTGTTCATCAAATCGTTTATCTACATATTCTTTCATCTCATTGAATTGTTCATCAAATCGTTTATCTACATATTCTTTCATCTCATTGAATTGTTCATCAAATCGTTTATCTACATATTCTTTCATCTCATTGAATTGTTCATCAAATCGTTTATCTACATATTCTTTCATCTCATCAAAACGCTTATCCACATATTCTTTTAATTCTGAAATCTTCTCATTTGTATTTTTAACTTCTCTTAAAATTTCATTTAAAATATTTTCATCCATATTATTATCCTCCTAGAATATAAATTTTTTGTAATCTCTGCAAAAACTGTTAGAAAAAATTAATTTTGAATATTGACTAACTATATTAATTCTATATTTAATCAATATTATGATATTGAAGCAACTTAAAGTAAATTTATTTTATCACTTAACCTTATGATAATAGTATAATCCATTTATAGAGTAATAAATTAATATTTACCTTAGGCTAATAGTATTATATATTATAACACATAAAAAAACAAGCCTAAATGACAATTTTTTAATTATTTTTTGTCATTTTAGCTTGCTTTAACATTATATCTCCAAAGACAGCATATCCTTCTGTTGGATTATTTACTAGAACATGTGTAACAGCTCCTACAAACTTTCCATTTTGTATGATTGGTGAACCACTCATTCCTTGTATGATTCCACCAGTTTTATCTAGTAATTTTTCATCTGTAATTTTTATTAACATACTTTTATTATCATAATTATTCTCTTTAAATATTTTTTCTATTTGAATTTCATATTCCTCGATTTTCCCATTTTCTAAAGAACATCTAATTTTTGCTTTTCCTGTTTTTATTTCATCTCTTAAAGCAACTTCCATCTCATCTGATGAATCTATATTTAAACTAGAAATATTATCTACTGTTCCATAAATACCAAATTTTGTATTTTTTTGTATAGTTCCTATATTTTTTTGATTATCTACTGTTCCTTGAATTCTTCCAGGAGTCCCAACTTGACCCTTTACTATATTTAGTATTTTAGTTGTTACAAACTCACCTGATGCAATATCAATTAACTGCTCTGTATCTATATCAGTAATTCCATGTCCTAATGCTCCGAAAGTTTTAGAAGATGGTTCATAAAAGGATACTGTTCCCACTCCTGCTGCACTATCTCTAACCCATAGTCCTAATTTGTATTCATTATTACTTGTTTGAGCTGGTTTTATTGAACAAGCAACTGTTTTTTCTTGATGAATATACTCTATTTTCACTTCATTTCCATTTGAAGAATTTACTTTTTCTATCAAATCTTCTGTAGATGTTATTTTGTCTTCATTTACAGAAACTATTGTATCTCCTTCTTCAATTCCACTATTTTCATATGGCTTGTATGCTTTATTATCAACACCATATATTTCTGACATTCCCACTACTAAAACTCCACTAGTATATAATTTTATTCCGGCTATATTTCCCACTGGTATTACTGTAGTTTTAGGAAGAACATCTATATT
>FR884549.1:0-10813 GCA_000435535.1 Clostridium sp. CAG:575
ATTCCATTACTTCCACTTGATGATGTTAAATCTGTATTAAGTGTTTCTTTTAGTCCCATTGCTCCTCCTGCTGTTTCCATTTTTCTAAAATTACTTATCCAATTTGTTGCACTATCTTTTTTTGTATATTGCGTATTTGGATTTGCTTGTAATGCCGCCTTTACTTGTCCTACTGGCATTAATGTCATTGTTACTAACATTATGGCTAATGCTAATAATTTTACTTTTGTTTTTTCTTTCATTTTTTCCTCCTTAAATAATTTTATATTTTAAAATTAAAAACTCACTTAAATAAAGAATAACAATAAATGTGCTATTTGCCAACCAACTAATAATTTGAATTTCATAATTTTGTATTTAAGTTCCCTCATATTTTCAGTGTTATCTTTATATACTCTGGCAAGGTCTGTATTTTACATTTGTAACATTTTTCCTTTTATTTTTTATATTTTCCACATATAAAAGGTGTACTTTTAGTTATATAAAATATTTTCTAATAATTACCACAAAAATATTATTTTACTATATCTGACAAATATTGTCGTAAATGCTTTATTTTTCCTAAAAAATATAGTATAATAAATATGTAGTCCAAATAAAATTAATTTAAAGGAGATGGTTTTATGTGGCAAATATGGCTACTTTTAGCAGGATTATTTTTTATTGGAGAAATGATAACAGTTGGCTTCCTTATTTTTTGGTTAGGAATTGGAGCTTTACTAGCAATGATTGTTAGTTTTTTCACAACAAATATAATTATTCAAACTGCTGTATTTGTAATATCTTCTATTATTTTAATTTTAGCAACTAAACCATTTGTCAAAAGATTTGTTGATGTTAAAAAAACAAATACAAATGTATTTTCTATAATTGGTAAAAAAGCTTTAGTTATAAAAGAAATTGACCCAATTAATGCAAATGGTCAAATAAAAGTTAATAGTGAAATTTGGTCTGCAGAAAGTGAAAATGGAGAAAAAATTGAAGAAGGTTCTGAAGTTGAAATTATTAGAATTAATGGTGTTAAAGCTATTGTAAAAAAAGTATCTACTATTAATAATTTAACAGATTCTAATTCTGAAGTTTCTACAATTTCAAAAAATTAATTTGTTATTAGTATTACTTATTTAAAGTATTAAAATATATTAAAAATATTAGGAGGATTTATTATGGTATTTTTATTAATCTTATTAGTTCTTATACTAATTATAGCAGCTAAATCAATTAAAGTTGTTAAACAATCTGAAGTGTACATTATCGAAAGATTAGGAAAATTTTATAAGGTTGCAGATGCAGGTCTTACAATTATAATTCCATTTTTTGACCATGTAAGAAGTGTTGTAAGTTTAAAACAACAAACTATGGATGTACCACCTCAAGGTGTTATTACTAAAGATAATGTTACAATTACAATAGATACTGTTGTTTTCTATCAAATAACAGATCCTGCAAAAGCAGTTTATGAAATTCAAAGTTTAAAGAAAGGTATTGAATATTTAGCAATTACAACTATTCGTGATATTATTGGTAAAATGGATTTGGATGAAACATTCAGTTCAAGAGATGGAATCAATAATAAGTTAAGAGTTGTTCTTGACGAAGCTACTGATAGATGGGGATGTAAAATTGACAGAGTTGAAATAAAAGATATTACACCTCCTGCAGATATTAGAGATGCAATGGAAAAAGAAATGAATGCAGAAAGAAATAAAAGAGCTTTAATATTAGAGTCAGAAGCTCAAAGGCAATCTGCTATTACTATTGCTGAAGGTAAAAAACAAGCTGCTATATTAGAAGCTGAAGCTGATAAAGAAGCTAGAATTACTAGAGCTGCCGGTGAAGCTCAAGCTATAAAAGAAGTTGCTGAGGCTAAAGCTAGAGAAATTCAAATGGTTTATGATGCAATTAAAAAGGCTGACCCTGATGAAAAATTAGTTCAATTAAAATCTTTAGAAGCTCTTGAAAAAGTTGCTGATGGTGAAGCTAATAAAGTATTTATTCCTTTTGAAGCTACAAGTGCTCTTTCAAGTTTAGGTGCAATTAAAGAAGTTATAAAAGATGATAAAAAATAGGTTAAAAATTGATGAGAATTTTTCAAATTCTCATCAATTTTTCATTATATTTTCTATTTCTTTTTTAGTTAATTTTGTAATATCACATATTAAATCTACAGGTAATCCTCTTTTTAACATTTCTTTTGCAATCTCGTTTTTTTCTTCTTTCTTTCCTTCTTTCTTTCCGATTTTTGGTAGCATAATTAATTGCACTTACTCTATCCATCTCCCATTTTTCCCTCAGTTCTGCTAATCTTCTAACTTCAGCATCTCCTGTTAAATAATTCATTTCTATTCTTGCTTTTTTTAATTTATCATTCTTCTCTTCTGCCACCTCTATCACCTCCTCATTATAATCATCAATAAAAGCTAACCATTGATTTATTTTTTCATCCATATCAGGATTTTGTTCTCTAAACTTTGGCAATTCTATAAAATACCACTTTAATCCTGTTAACACTTCATATTCTCTATGATTTTCTAAAACAATTGCTGTCTCTGATATATAATCATCTACTTCTAAAAAATTATATCCTAATATATTTATCATTATTACCTGATTTATATCCTGGTAATCGGTGCCTCTTTCCGTTTCTCTCGATATTACTTTTCCACTATATAATGTTGTTCTTTCTTCTATATTATATTCATTTCTTAATTGCATCTCTATTGATACTATTGTTCCATCCTCTAATTTTGCCTGTAAATCCAATCTTCCACCCTTTTCCTCCATACTTAGTCTTTCCAGATTTACTTCTTCTCTTATCTTTATTGTCTTAATTTCTTTTTTTAATAGTGCATTTAAAAAATCTATCAAAAATTCTTCATTTCCTTTTCTAGTAAAAAAAGTTTGAAATATTATATCATTTTTTAAATTATACCTTTTCTTCTTTATTAATTCTTGTGTTACTTGTTGGCTTTCATTAACCATAGGCTCTTTCCTTTCTAATTATACTAAATTCATTTATATTTTTCAATACTATTTAGTAAATATTTATTAAATATTTGCAATTATTATTGACAATAACAGACAGTACAAATTAGCCTCCTTCCACATTTTAAATTTCCATTACTTTGGGATTATATATAGATTTAAAAATTAAATTTTGGATTAAAAACTTTATAATCTTATAATTACCTCTTGTTTTTTCTAAGTTGATTGATAAAAAAATAGTCATGCAATTGCCATATTAACTGCATGACTATATATTAACATCATTTACATAAAAAATCAAGAAAATTCGATTGACAAATTTCGACTTACATTTTTTCTGGCATTTCTATTCCAAGTAAACTAGCACCTTCTTTTAGAACCTTTCCAGCCGCATATGTTAAATAAATTCTAGCATCTTGCAATTCTTTGTCATCTACAATTATTTTATTTTCATTGTAAAAACTACTAAATGCTTTTGCTAAATCTATTAAGTATCTTGATAAAATTGATGGTTCATTTTTTTCTGTTACTTGTATTAAAACATCTTCAAAATTATATAATAATTTTATTATATTTTGAGAATATTCATCTTGTAATTTTTCTGCTTTAACATCTTCTATTTTTGGTGAATATCCAGCTTTTTCTAATACACTTTTTGTACGTACATATGTGTATTGTAAATATGGACCTGTTTCACCTTGAAAGTTTAAGATTGTGTCCCATTCAAATACTTCATCCTTTATTCTTGATGCTGATAAATCGTTAAATATAACAGCACCAATTCCAACTTTTTTTGCCACATCTTCTTTATTTTCTAATTCTGGATTTTTTTGTTCTATAATTTCTTTAGCTCTTGTTATTGCTTCATTCAACAATTCTTCTAGCTTTATTATATTTCCTTCTCTTGTTGACATTTTTCCTGTTGGCAATAATACCATTCCAAATGAAACATGTTCTAATCCATTTGTATATTTTTCTTCTAACCCTAATAATTTTGCTACTTCAAATACTTGTTTAAAATGTAATACTTGTTCATAAGATGTGATATATAGTGCTTTGTCAAAGTCATATGTTCTTGCTCTATATAAAATTGCTGCTAAATCTCTTGTTGCATATGTTGTAGAACCATTTGATTTTTCTATTATACATGGTGTATTTATTCCTTTATCTTCTAAGTCAATTATTTTTGCTCCTTGTGATTCTATTAATTTTCCTGTTTTCTCTAATTTTTCTATTACTTCTGGCATTTTGTCTGAATAAAATGCTTCTCCATTCCAAGAGTCAAATTTGCTTCCTAATAAATCATAAACTTTTTGAAATTCTTTTAAACTCAATTCTCTAAATTTTTGCCATATTTCTACACAATATTGGTCTCCTTCTTCTAGCTTTTTAAAGTTATTTCTGCAGTTTTCCAATACTTGTTCATCTTCTTTGCATGCTTCATTTATTCTAATGTAAATTTTAGTTAATTCATTTATTGGGTCTTTTTCTATGTTATATTCATTTCCCCATAATTTGTAACCTTCTATTAGTTTTCCAAATTGTGTTCCATAGTCTCCTAAATGATTTATTCCTGTAACATTGTATCCTAAGTATTTGTAAATGTTATATAGTGCTCCTCCAATTACAGTTGAACGCAAATGTCCTATATGGAATGGTTTTGCAATATTAGGAGATGAATAATCTATGACTATATTTTTTCCTTTTCCGATTTCTGATTTTCCAAAATCTTCTGAATTTGCAACTTTTTCTAAAATTTCTTTTGTTAATTGATTTTTATTTATAAAGAAATTTAAGTATCCACCTACAACTTCTACTTTTTCTATTTCAGGAATTTCTTGCATTTCTTCTATTTTTTCTTTAATTTCTTTTGCTATAATTGGTGGTGCTTTTTTTAATTCTTTTGCAAGTCTAAAACATGGAAATGCATAGTCTCCATTTTTGGTGTCTTTTGGTGTTTCTATATATGTTACTAATTCTTTTTCATCTATTTGTGTTGCTTCTGAAATTTTATTTGCTATTATTTGTTTAAAATCTTTCATTCTCTTCTTCCTTATCTTTTTATTATTGCAATTAATTATCTATTTTGGCTTTTTTCAATATAATTCCAACTATCTTTACACATATCATCTATGTTCTTTTCAGCTGTCCAACCTAGTTCTTCTTTAGCTTTTGTTGGGTCTGCATAACATGTAGCAATGTCTCCTGGTCTACGTGGTGCAATTTTATATGGAACTTCTTTTCCCGTTGCTTTTTCAAAGCCTTTTACCATATCTAGTACACTTACACCATGTCCTGTTCCTAAGTTATAAATATATAACCCTTCTTGTTCTTTTTCAAGTTTTTCTAAAGCTTTTATGTGTCCTTTTGCTAAATCAACAACATGTATATAATCTCTTACTCCTGTTCCATCTGGTGTATTATAGTCATTTCCAAATACTGATAATTCTTTTAAAGTTCCTGCTGCTACTCTTGCTACATATGGCATTAAGTTATTTGGTATTCCCTTTGGTTCTTCTCCAATTAGTCCGCTTTCATGTGCACCTACTGGGTTGAAGTATCTTAATATACAAATGTCCCATGTGTTGTCTGATTTATAAATGTCTTTTAATATTTGCTCAATAAATAATTTTGTTGTTCCATATGGGTTTGTTGTTCCTCCTGTTGGTGTATCCTCTGTTATTGGCATTTTTTCTGGTTCTCCATATACTGTTGCAGATGAACTAAATATGAATTTTTTGCATCCATATTTTCTCATTGTGTCTAATAATACTAATGCTCCAGAAATGTTATTTTGGTAATATTCTATTGGTTTTTGTACTGATTCTCCTACTGCTTTATATCCTGCAAAGTTCATTACTGCTTCTATATTGTTTTCTTTAAATACTTTTTCTAATTTTTCTTTGTCCAAATAGTTCATTTCATAGAATTTAAAATCTTTTCCTGTTATTTTTTTTATTGATTCTAATGCTTGTGGTGTACTATTTGAAAAATTGTCTATTATAACTATTTCTCTTCCTTTATTTAATAATTCTACAGCTGTATGACTTCCTATAAATCCTGCTCCTCCTGGTAATAATATTGCCATTTTCAATTCCTCCGTTCCTTTTTTATTTGTGTGTTTTAATATCTTATTTAAGATAAATTTTAGTTTTTATTTATTTCTACTCCATTTTTTGTATCTTTAACACTATATCCTTTTTGATTGATTAAGTCTCTTAGTTCATCTGATTTTGCCCAGTCTTTGTTTTCCCTTGCAACTTTTCTTTGTTCAACTAATTCTAAAATTTCTTGTGGTATTTCTTGTTTTTCAGAATTTACTTCATCAATTTTAATTCCTAATACTGTATCAAATTTTGTGAGTAATTTTGCGACTTCTGGGTTCTTTTTTTCAAATCTTGCAGCTTCCCAAACATAGCTCATTGCAAGTGGCATATTCAAATCGTCATTTATTGCTTTATGGAAGTTTTCTTCTATTTGTGCTAATTTTTCTTTATCTTCTTCTGTTAGTTCATCTGTTCCATTTATGTTTAATTGATAACTATTACGCAATCTTTCTAATGATTTTGATGCTGCGTCTATTCCTTCCCATGTAAAGTTTAGCTTATTTCTATAATGACATGAATAACTAAATAGTTTATATACAATTGGGTCATATCCTTTTTCTTTTATGTCTTTAACTAAATATACATTTCCTAATGATTTTGACATTTTTCCGCCATTTATTAATAAATATTCTCCATGCATCCAATATCTTGCTGGTATTTTACCACATTTTCCTTTACTTTGTGCAATTTCGTTTTCATGGTGTGTTGGTATTAAATCTATTCCTCCTGTGTGTATATCAAATTGGTCTCCTAAATATTTTTGTCCCATTGCTGAACATTCTATGTGCCAACCTGGATAACTTGGTCCCCATGGACTATCCCATTTCATTAAATGATTTTCTGGTGCTTTTATCCATAATGCAAAATCATGTGGATTTCTTTTTTCTGGATCTACTTCAACTCTTGCTCCAGCTTTTTGATTTTCTATATCTAAATTTGACAATACTGGGTATTTATCTAATTTTGATATGTCAAAATATATTGCTGTTGATGTTTCATATGCATATCCATTTTCCATTAATTTTTCTACATATTCAAGCATTTCTCTTATGTGGTCTGTTGCTTTACATACAATTTCTGGCGTTTCTATATTTAATGCTTTTAAGTCATCAAAAAATAATTTTGTATAATGTTCTGCAATTTGTAATGGTGTTTTATGTTCTTCTCTTGCTGATTTAAGCATTTTATCTTCCCCTTCGTCTCCGTCGGAAACAAGGTGCCCAACATCTGTTATGTTCATTACATGTTTTATTTTGTAGCCGTTATATCTAAGTACTCTTCTTAATATGTCTTGAAAAATATTAGTTCTCATATTTCCAATTGTTGCATCTTTATATACTGTTGGTCCACAAGAATATATTTTAACTTCATTTGAGTCAAGTGGTTCAAATTTGTCTTTTTGTTTTGTTAGCGTATTGTAAAAATATAAATCCATAGTTTTTTATATGATATACTATCATATCTCCTTTCTAGATTATTTTAATTGGCAGATAATTTATCTGCCAATTAATTATTATAGTATTTTATTATGCTTTTTTCAATTTTAGTGTGATGTTACATTTTGATCTGCAGTATTATTTTTTACAGCAGTACTATTTCCTTTATCTCCAGTATTATTTTTATTGCTATTATTTTTATCATCTGTTGTTGTATTACTTGTTATATTTCCTGTTGTACTATTAGTTGTTGTATTTTGTTCTGGCTTTTTAGGCTGTTCTACTGGTTTTTTATGCACATCACATATATCTTCTATCTTATCATTTGATGTTGAACTTGGATTTAAAGTCTTCCATAGTCCTAATTTTTCTTTTGGTATAATTCCACCATATGCTACTGTTTTTACACTATCAGTAGGACAATATTCATTTGCCACTTTATTTGATACTTGGCAAATAACTTGAGTTCCATGTCCTTCACATTTTTCTGGTAAATTATCTGATGTGAATATATCTGTATATTTAGCTGTGCATGTATCTGTTGCAAGACATCCTGTTGTTTTACATACTGTTTTTTCTACTATTCCATCTGGTTTCGTAAAGTTTTTATTTTTTAAATCTTTATGAATATTTTTCATTATAGCTGACCATAATGCTCCAGCTGGATTTTTGCCATCAACACTTACTAATCCTTTTCCTTTTACATACATTGGTTCTTGGTTATTATCATATCCAAACCAACATGCTGCTGTATAATATGGTGTCATTCCACATAACCATCTGTCTACATAATCATCCGTAGAACCTGTTTTAGCACATGTTTCCATTCCTGTTATTTTACAATATGTTGCTGTTCCTCCAGTTGTTAATGGTTCTTGTAAAATTGATCTTGTAATATATGCATTTTGTTCTGAAATTACTCTTGTTTTTTCTTGTTTTGATGTTAAAACTGTATTTCCATTTGTATCTACAACTTTTGTGTAGAAAGTTGGTGTAATATAAACTCCATCATTTGCAATTGTTGCATATGCTCCTGCCATCTCTAATGGACTTATTCCTGTTTTCATACCTCCTATAGCTAATGCCAAAATTCCGTCATCTTTTTCATTTAAATTTGTAAGTCCCATTTTATTTAAATATTCTAATGATTTTTTTGGTGTTAATTCTGTCATTATTTTAACCATTGGAATATTGTGTGAAACTTTTATACATGTACGTATATTAATGTATCCTAATTGGCTATTATTTGAATTTCCTGGCTTATATTTACTTGCTCCTACTGAAAATTCTGTTGTTTTATCATCATATATAGTTGCTGCTGTTATAACTTTTTCTTGTAGTCCTGGTGCAATGTCTGCAATAGGTTTCATAGATGACCCTGTTTGTCTTTTTAATTGTGTTCCACGATTCCATCCTGTTGCATATTGGCTTCCTAGTTCTCCTCCAACTGCAACTACTTGACCTGTTGTATGGTCTATTATTACCATACCAGCTTGTGTATGTTCATTTTGTAATGTTCCATCTGGATTCTTTGCTCTACCTGCAACTTGATATTTTGTTTTACTAAATTCATCTTCTACTGCTGCTTGTACAGTAGAATCCTCTGTTGAGTAAATTGTAAGTCCACTTCCATATACATAATTATATGCTAAATCATAAGATATTCCTTTTTCTTCCATTATTTGAGTTATAACTTGATTTATTGTTGCTGATGTATGATAAGAATATTGTGCTTCCCCTCCAGTATTTCCTTTTGAAAATGTTAGTCCTGCTTCTACTTTTGCTACTGCTGCATTATATTCCTCTTCATTTTCTATTAGTCCTTGATCTTTCATTTCACTCAATACTGTTAAAGTTCTTTTCTTTATTAGTTCTGAATGATCTTTAGATGTGTCATATGGATTATATGCATTTGGTGAATTATTGATACCTGCTAAAAATGCACATTCTGCTAAGTCTAAGTCTTTTGCACTCTTGTTAAAATAGTATATAGATCCTAATTCAACACCATGTAATTCATTTCCACCAACAAATATTATATTTAAATATAATTCAAGAATTTGATTTTTCGAAATCATCCTCTCTACTTGAACAGCTTTTGACCATTCTTTTACTTTTCTTAAGACTCCTGCAATTCCAGATCTTTGCTTATCATCTGTTATATTTTTGACTAATTGCTGAGTAATTGTACTTCCTCCACCATTGTCTTTGCCTGTTACAACACCTACAATTGCTCCTGTTGTTCTTTTTAAATCTACACCGTTATGTTTATAAAATCTTTTATCTTCAATTGCTATATATGCTTTTGGTAAATAATCCGGCATTTCTGATAAAGAAATTACTTTTCTTTTTTCATCAGTACTTAAATTTGCAATTTCTTTTCCACTTTTATCTAAAACTATTGTATTAGAAGAGCCTACAACAAGTTCATCCTTTGTTATTTCGAAGTCATCTCCAAATACTCCAAAAAACATTGCTGCAATAATTCCAGCTCCAACTACACAAGCAAGTAAAATTATAATAATTAAAATTTTTAATGCTATTTTAACTTTTGGATTTATTACTTTTTTCTTTCCTTTTTTGTTAACTTCATTTGGGTTAGTTTTTTTTCTATTTGTTGTATTTTTATTTTGTACATTGTCTCTATTTGAATTTCTTTTTTTTGCTCGTTTATTACTATTATTATTTGGCATTCCAATAACCTCCTTGCCATTTTTTCGATGTATTTATTATATTATATTTCGTCTAAAATTAAAAGCTTTTTGTTAAAAATATTTATTAAATTTCTCCATTACTTAAAAATAATTTGCTAACCCTCACATTATCCTTTTTTACTTTTTCTTTTAAATTATTAAATCCTTGTTTTTGATATAGCTCTGCTTGATATATATCTCTAAAGTAATACTTTTTGCTTATCATTTTTTCATCTTTTTTATCGTCTCTTAAATTAATTTCATAATTATTTATTATAATGCCATTAAATCTCTTCTTTTTAATTTTCATTTTTCCACGTAAATTTATAATAATTGCCTCATCCGTTATTACATATTTATTTAAAATTTCTTCTGGAAAATCAACATTATAAATTATATCAGATTTTACTAAGCTCTTTTTTCTGTTATTTGTAACAGTTATCATTATCCCTTCTTTTTCTAATAATTCTTCTTCTATTTTTTTGATTTTTTCTATATGATTTGTTACTATATTTAGATTCTTATATTTTTTTGCAAGTAATTTTATGTTTTCTATTTCAAAGTCTGTAATATCATTTATTAACATTGATAT
>FR884549.1:10849-25671 GCA_000435535.1 Clostridium sp. CAG:575
TTGATGTCTCCAACTTTTTTTTATTTATTATATATTCAATTATATCTGTTATTAAAATTTCAAATAGCCATCTTCCATCTTGTATTTTTAATCCATATGTATTCAAATAATTTATATATAAATTTTCTTTTTGAATCTCTTTACTTAGTACAACTTTTTGACTAGTAGAATTTTTTTCTAATACTTTTTTTGTTTTTTGTGCTAATTTTTCTATTTTATTTTGATTAATGTTTTCTTTGTATGGTAATTTTATTGTATTATTTTCTACTTTTATTATGGGAATTATTTTTTCAATCCAAGTAGGCTTGTCATTTTTTTCAATATAAAACATAAAAACACCTCATATCTTTTTTATAAATATATGACGTGTTTTTTGATTTATGTATATTCTAAATATTTTCTAAATAGTTATTTAAAATTTATGTAAATTACTTGTTTTATAAAATTATATCTCTTTTTAAAAGATTATTTTTAACTACACCTATTCCTAAAAATTCATTATTTTCAGTATAGATTCTATATATGCCATCTTCATTTTTTTGTGTTATTTTTACTCCATTTAAAAAATGTTTTTTCTTTATATTTGGAACTATTAGTTTTCCTTTATTTTCAAATAGTCTTTCTATTGAAATAAAATTTTCTTTTAAAAATTCTATATCTTCTATGTTTTCTTTAAGTTCTTTTATTGTAATACTTTTTTCTATATTAAATTTTCCTACTTGTGTTCTTTTTAGTTTTAGCATATATCCTACTGTATCTAGTTTTTTGGCTATATCTTCACATACACTCCTGATATAAGTTCCTTTGCCACATGATATTTCAAATTTAATTTGTTTTTCTTGTATATTTATATCTAATAATTTCATATTATAAATTTCTATTTGCCTTGGTTGTATTTCTACATTTTGACCTTTTCTAGCATATTCGTATAATTTTTTTCCATGTACTTTAATTGCAGAATACATTGGTGGTAGTTGCTCTTGCTTTCCAATAAAAGTTTTGAAAACATTGCAAATATAATTTTCTGTTAATTTTTCAATGTCTACTGGCTGTTCTTCTATAATTTTTCCCTCTGAATCTGCTGTATCTGTTTTTATCCCTAATTGTAATGTTGCTATATATTTTTTATCATGATTTATTAAATATTTAGATACCAATGTACCTTTTCCTACTAAAATAGGTAACACTCCTTCTGCCATTGGGTCTAAAGTTCCTGTGTGACCTACTTTTTCATTTAATAGTTTTTTTACTTTATATACGATATCATGTGATGTACATCCTGTTTGTTTATTTATAACTATTACTCCATCCATATAAACCTCTTTATAAAAATGGAAAAAGCATTGCACTAATTCCCCTTATTTTTGTTACAATTTAAAGTTTATGCAAAATAATTGTAACTTTATTTTAACATTTTTCTTAATTCTTTTAATATTTTTTCTTTTACTTGTTCAATATTTCCCTGTACTAAAGCTCCAGCTGCCATTGGGTGTCCTCCGCCACCGAACATAAAACATACATCTGATACATTTACATAGCTATTTGAACGCATTGATACTTTATACACATTCTCTTCTTCATCTTTCTGACGTATAAATACAGAGACTTCAACTCCTTCTATATCTCTTCCAACTTCAACTAGCCCTTCATGGTCTCCAATTCCTGCATTTACTTCTTCTAAGTCTTTACTTGTTATATATGTAAATGTAACTTTTCCATCTTCTAAGAATTCCATTCTGTTGATTGTTTTTTTCATTAATTCATAATTAGCTTTAGTTTTAGTTTGTAAAACTTTTTTATAAATGTCTGATACATTAACACCTTTTCCTAATAGCTCAGCTGTAAATTCAAATGTTTCTGCTGTTACTCCTGGATATTTGAACCCTCCTGTATCTGTAATAATTCCTGTTAATATACATGTTCCCAATTCTTTGTCGATTGGGATATCAAAATATTCAAACATTCCTATTAATATTTGGCAACATGCTGGTGCAACAGGATTAACAAAGTTTATATCTCCATACATTTTATTACTGCTGTGATGGTCAATAACTATAGTTTTTTTTGCGTTTTCAAAATATTCACTTCCAACAAGCCTTTTTAAATCTGCACAATCTAGTGAAATTGCTAAATCATATTTCTGTATTTCTGAACTTATTTTTACTTCATTTCTATTTGGCAAAAAGTCGAATATTCTAGGAACTTCTTTTATTATAACATCTGGATTTTTTCCTAATTTTTTTAATGCTACATTCATTGCTAAACAACTTCCAATAGCATCTCCATCTGGAGTTTCATGTGCTAATATTACTATACTTTCTGCTTTTTTAATTTCTTCTAATATATTATCTAAAGTCATTTTAGTCCCTCTCTTTATTTATTTTCTGGTAATATTTCTTTTAATATTGAATCTATTTTTGCTCCATATTCTAATGAATCGTCAATTTCAAATATTAATTCTGGTGTGTTTCTTAAATTAACTCTTTTAGCTAATTCTGAACGTATAAATCCAGATGATTTTTTTAACCCATCCATTGTGTCTTTTATATTTTTTGAATTTAATATACTTACATAAACTTTAGCATATTTCAAGTCTGTTGTAACTTTTACTTTTGTAACACTTATCATTCCTGTTACATTTGGATTTTTTAATTCATACCCAATTATTTGACTAAGTTCTTTTCTGTATTCTTCGTCTATACGTCCAATTCTATTATTGTTTTTGCCAGGCATAATTCTTCCTCCTAACTTATTTTTTTATCTACATGTATAATTTTTAGCTTTTATTTATTAAAGGACTGTCCCTTTTTCCCTCATAAGAGGGAATTTTAAGGAACGTCCCCTTTTCCCCCCTTTTCCCTTTTCCATTTTCTCTTTTCTCATTTTATCTTTTTATTTCTTCCATAACAAATGCTTCTATTATGTCTCCTTCTTTGATGTCATTGTAGTTTTCTATTTGAATTCCACATTCGAATCCTTTTGTTACTTCTTTTGCTTCATCTTTAAATCTCTTTAATGTTGCTAATTTTCCTTCATGTATTACTATGTTGTCTCTTATTACTCTAACTCCTGCATTTCTTTCTACTTTTCCTGTTAGTACATATGCTCCTGCTATTGTTCCTACATTTGATATTCTGAATGTTTGTCTTACTTCTGCTGTTCCTATTATTTTTTCTTCATATTTTGGTGCTAACATTCCTTTCATTGCTGCTTCTATTTCTTCTATTGCTTGATATATAACTGAATATTGTTTTATTTGTACTTCTTCTTTTTCTGCCATTTCTCTAGCTGCTGGAATTGGTCTTACATTAAATGCGATTATTATTGCATTTGATACTTTTGCAAGTGTTACATCAGATTCGTTTACTGCTCCTGGTGCTGCATGTATTACTTTTACACGTACTTCTTCATTTTTCAATTTTTCCATAGATTGTTTTACTGCTTCAACAGAACCTTGTACATCTGCTTTTACAATTAGATTTAAGTGTTTTAAGTTTCCTTCTTCCATTTGTTCAAATAAGTTGTCTAAAGTAACTTTTGTTGTTCCTCCAATTGCTTTTTCTCTTGCTTCACGTTTTCTTCTTTCTATTAAGTGTTTTGCTGTTTTTTCATCTTTTACTTCATAGAATATGTCTCCAGCTTCTGGAACTTCTGTTAATCCTAATACTTCTACTGGTGTTGATGGTCCTGCTGATTTTACTCTTTTTCCGTTTTCGTTTGCCATTGCTCTAATTCTTCCTATTGAAGAACCTACTATTATTGTATCTCCTACATCTAATGTTCCTCTTTGTACTAACATTGTTGCAATTGCACCTTTTGCTTTATCAAGTCTTGCTTCTATTACAACACCTTTTGATTGTTTATTTGGATTTGCTTTTAATTCTAATACATCTGCTTCTAGTAATACCATTTCTAGTAATTGGTCAATATTGATATTATTTTTAGCAGAAATTGGAACACATATTGTGTCTCCTCCCCATTCTTCTGGGACTAATTCGTATTTCATTAGCTCTTGTTTTACTTTATCAATATTTGCATCTGGTAAATCTATTTTATTAATAGCTACAATTATTGGTATTCCAGCTGATTTTGCATGGTTTATGGCTTCTATTGTTTGAGGCATAATTCCATCATTTGCTGCAACAACTAAAATTGCGATATCTGTAATTTGTGCACCTCTTGCTCTCATTGCTGTAAAAGCTTCGTGTCCTGGTGTATCTAAAAATGTTATTTCTCTATCTTTTACTTTTACTTTATATGCACCAATTGCTTGAGTAATTCCTCCCGCTTCTCCACCAATTACATTAGTTTTTCTAATTGTGTCAAGTAAAGATGTTTTTCCGTGGTCAACGTGTCCCATAACAACTACTACTGGTGGTCTTACTTGTAAATCTTCTTCTTTATCTTCTGATTCATCAAATAAGATGTCTTCATCTGTTACAGTTTGTTTCTTTTTAGCTGTTATTCCAAATTCTCCAGCTACTAAAAATGCTGTATCAAAATCTAACTCTTGATTAATTGTAGCCATAATTCCATATCCTAATAATTTTTTTATAACATCTGCTGTTGTTTTCTTTAATTCTGCTGCTAAATCTTTTACTGTAATAGCTTCTGGGATTTCAATTTCTGTTAATTGGAATATTTTTTGTTTTGTTCTTTCTTCGCCTTTATTTGCTTTTTTCTTTCCTTTTCTTCCACGTTGTGTAGTTAAATCATAATAATCTAACATTCCACCTTCTTGGTCATCAAACATATTAGATAATTTACTTGTTTGTTTTAATGATTTTAATTTTCCTTCATCAAAAGAATTATTTTCGCTCTTTCTATTTTTTGATTTTTTAGTTGTTTTTGTTTCATTAAAACGATTATTTTCTTTTTGTTTATCTATATTTTTGTTATATTCTCTTACTGTTTCTTTTTCTACAATATCAGTAGCCATAATATTTTTGATATTTTTTTCAATTCCTTTTTCGTCTAATGGTTTCTTTCCAAATTTATTTCCATTATTGAAGTTGTTTCTATCATTTCTTCTAAAATTATTATTTCCATTATTATTAGAATTATTAAAACCATTTGAATTGTTTTGTCTATTATAATTATTGTTTCTATTTCTATTGTCATTTCCAAAATTATTATTTCTATTTCTATCGCTATTTCTGTCACTATTTCTATCATTATTAAAACTATTTCTGTTTCTATTATCAAAGCCATTAGATCTACTGTCAAAATTATTGTTTCTGTTATCATTTCTATAATTATTTGGTCTTTTTTCGCTATTAAAATTATTTCTATTTTCGTAGTTATTAGTTTTATTATTAAAACGATTTCCTGTTGATGTTCCTTCTATTTTATTTTTTGTTTTTGCTTCTATTGTTTGTTTTTCTGCTACTTGCATCTCTTTTTCAATTTCCCCTTGCTTTTTGTTTTCTTCAAATTTTTTATCTTCTACTTTTTCTGTTTCTTTTTCTATCTTTATATCTTCTTTCTCTTTTGTTTCAGCCTTTGGTTTAGAAATTCCAAATAATTCATCAACTGTTTTTGGTTTATTTGGTTTATTACGATATACTATATTAAAATCTTTATTTTTTCTTTCTACAAAACCAACATTTTCTTTTTTATTTTCTTGTTTTTTCTCTTTTTCTTTTTTAGCATTTTCTTCTTCAGCTATAATAACTTCTCTTCTTATAATAACTGGCGCTTTTTCTTCTTTTTTATTTGATGTTTTTGTAGCTGTTTTTTTAATATCTTGCTTATTATCTACATTATTTATTTTTTTATCTTCAGCCTTACTTGCATTTGTATTTTTATTTTTTAGACTATCTTCTAATCTTTTTGCGTCTGCTTCTTCAACTCCACTCATATGGCTTTTTGCTTCTATTTTTAATTTTTCTGCCATTTCTAAGACATCTTTACTGGCTAAGCCTAGCTTTTTTGCTATTTCATATATTTTTATCTTACCCAATAATATCACCCCCATTATATTTTTTTTGGATTGATTGTGCAAAATTATTATCTTTTATACCTAAAATTGCTTTATTAGATTTTCCTATTGCTTTACTTAAACTTTCAATCACTTCATATGTAATTACTGGTATTCCATATTTTTCAGCTAATTGCACGAATTTATTCTTTGTTCTTTCTGAAGCATCTGTTGCAATAATTAATAATTTAACTTTTCTTTTTTTTATTTCTTCTTCTACACTGTCTGCTCCGAAACATATTTTTCCAGCTTTCATTGCTAGACCTATTAATCCTAATAATTGATTATTGTTCAATCATTACACCTCTTAAACTTTCATATATTTCATTTGATATTTGCATATCAAAAACTCTTTCTAGTCTCTTATTTTTAATTATTTTTTCCAAGCAATCTTTGTTATCACAAATGTATGCTCCTCTTCCTTCTAACTTTCCTGTTTTATCTATTGTTATTTGTCCACTTTTATTTTTTACAATTCTAATTAAATCTTTTTTATCTTTTTTTGCGTTACATCCCATACATGTTCTTTGTGGTTGTTTTTTCATTATTCTTCATCCTCTTTCACTTCTTCACTTTCAGCTTGTTTTTCTATTAGTATTTGTCTAAATTGTGATTCAGATTTTATATCTATTTTCCAATTTGTAAGTTTTGCTGCAAGTCTTGCATTTTGTCCTGATTTTCCTATAGCTAATGATAATTGATCATCTGGAACTATAACTTGAGCAAATTTTTCTTCTTCTTTGATGTCAACAGCTAATATTTGTGCTGGTAATAATGCTGATGCTATATATATACTTGGGTCAGCATTCCATTCTATTACATCTATTTTTTCACCACTTAATTCATTAATTACATTTTGAATTCTTACACCTTTATTTCCAACACATGAACCTACTGGGTCTATGTTTTCGTCTGGTGAATATACTGCAACTTTGCTTCTATATCCTGGGTCACGTGATACACTTTTTATTTCTATTAATCCTTCATAAATTTCTGGTATTTCAAATTCTAATAATTTTCTAACAAAATCTGGATGGCTTCTTGAAATTAATACTTGTGGTGCTCCTTTTGCTCCTCTTTCTACATCAACAACATATGCTTTAATTTTTTGATTTACTTTATAAGTTTCTGTTGGCATTTGTTCTTTTGCTAGCATTATTCCTTCTAGTCTTCCTAAATCAACTACTACAATATTTTTATCTGCTTTTTGTATAATTCCAGAAACTATTTCTCCTTTTCTGTCACTGTATTCTGTAAATACTATATCTCTTTCTGCTTCTCTTAATTTTTGAACAATAACTTGTTTTGCTGTTTGTGCTGCAATTCTACCAAAGTCTTTTGGAACTATTTCAACAGCAACTGTATCTCCTAGTTGTAAGTCTCTATTTATTTTTTGTGCTTCTTCTAATGTAATTTCTGTTGCATCATCATTTGCATTTTCCATAATATCTTTTATTGCATAAATATGAGTTGCTCCTGTTTGTTTGTCTATATCTACTTTTACATTTTCCAAAGCATCAAAATTTCTTTTATATGCTGTAACAAGTGCTGTTTCAATTGCCTCTAGTACATATTCTTTTTTTATTCCTTTCTCTTTTTCTAGTTCCTCTAAAGCTAAAATTAATTCTTTGTTATCAATTGCTTTCATTTTTTAATCATTCCTCTCTTTAAAATTTTATTTATTGCTAATATGTGCAGAAAATTAGTTTTACCATTTTGGGCACACAAACATATTTACTAAAAAATCTTTAATTTTATATTTATTATTACCAATGGTAAATTGTTTTTATTTGTGCAATATTTTTTCTTTCTATTCCTATTTCTTTTTGATTTTCTTCATCTTGTATTTTTATTTGATTTTCATCAAACTTTTTTAAAATTCCTTGATATTCCTTTTTTCCGTTTTCATCTTTTTTAAATAATTTTACAGAAATTTCTGTACCTATATTTTTTTCTAAATGCTTTTCTTTTCTTAAAACTCTTTCTACTCCTGGTGATGAAACTTCAAGAAAATATTGGTCTTTAATATAATTTTCTTCATCAAGAATATCTGTTATAGCATCATTTACTTTTTCACAATCATTTAAATCAATTCCCTTTGGATTATCAATAAAAATTCTTAAAAAATTGTTTTTTCCTTCTTTAGCATATTCAACATCATAAAGTTCATATCCAATTTTTTCTATAATTGGATTTAGCAATTTTTCTACTTTTTCTTCTATGCTTGCCATTTTTATCATCTCCTTTACAAAATTGAAGAGTGGGATTTGTTCCCACTCTTCTAGTCTCGTATGTTTCTTTAATTATTATACCCAATTTTTGGTATAAATGCAAGCTTTTTTTAAACTTTTTCTATTATTTTTCCTGTTTCATCTTCGTTCTTGTCAACATCCTCTATTGTAATATTTCTTTTATGTTCAATTTTCTCCCATTCAGTGTCTCGTTTAAATAAACACTTGAAGTTAATTAATAACCAAGTTCCCATAAATGCTGGATAACATAACAATCCTTTTATCATAGGTTTTATTGGTTTTCCTTCTAAGTACATTACAAATGCTGCTGTAAAAGAAGGTAATACAAATGTAGGTATTAAGTATTTTAATATATTAACTATTAATTCTGCTTGTGTCATACCATCAACAGCATATAAAACAAAATTAGATAATAGTAAAACAATTGTTAGAATAAACATTGGTATACTTCCTATAATATATAAGAAACCATCAAAGTTTAACATTGTTTTATTTTCTTTTGCAGCAATAGCTAATTTTTCTGAATACTCTTTTATACATTGTATATGTCCAACTGTCCATCTACTTCTTTGAGACCAGCTTTGTTTAAATCCTGTTGGTTGTTCATCATATACTATAGCGTCTGTTGCCCAACCTAATTTTTTTCCTTTTAAAATTCTTTGTAAAGAAAATTCTATATCCTCAGTTAATGTTACAGTTTTCCATCCATGATTTTCTTTTATTATATCAAATTTTACCATAAATCCTGTTCCATTTAATAATGGAGATAGTCCTAAATTATATCTAGCTAAATGATAAAATCTATGCATTGTCCAATAGAATAATGCATATCCAGCTGTAATCCAGTTATCTGTTGGGTTTTTAATATCTCTATATCCTTGAACAACATCTTCACCTTGACATAATTTTTTGTTCATACTTTTTATAAAGTTTTTATCTACTATATTATCTGCATCAAAAATACATATTGCATCATATGGTGCATCTTCTTCTATTTTTTTCTGTAAAAACCAATCAAGCGCATATCCTTTTGTTTTTTTAGTTTCATCGTATCTTTCATATACTATTGCTCCTGCTTCTCTTGCCACTCTTGCTGTATGGTCTGTGCAATTGTCAGCTATTACATAAATGTCATATAAGTTTTTTGGATAATTTTGATTTTTTAGACTTTCTATTAAATTTCCAACTACTTCTTGTTCATTATGTGCTGGTATTATTGCCATAAATCTGTGTTCTTTATTTACTTTTAATGGTTTTTCTTTTAGTTTTACTAATGAGCATAAACTTACAAATAATTGATATATCCAAAATATTGTAATTATCCATACTAATGCTTCTCTTAGTATAAAAATATAATCCATTTTTTTACCTCTCTTTATTACTTCTAATCAATATTTATTATCTCACATTATCTATTATACTATTATTGTTAAAATTATGCAACTTTTTTTCGGATTTTTTGTTTATTATGATTTTAAATTTTTTTCACAAAATCTTTTTTCACATCATATAATT
The DNA here is from genome assembly GCA_000435535.1 of Clostridium sp. CAG:575. Lineage (GTDB taxonomy): Bacteria > Bacillota > Clostridia > TANB77 > CAG-508 > CAG-269. The sequence goes on from FR884549.1 coordinate 20,597, forward strand.
AAACAACATATCTTAACAATTTATTTAAAAGGAGGATTTTATAAATGCAAAATAGATACAAAATTGCAATTGTTGGAGCAACTGGAGTTGTAGGAAGAACTGTTCTAAAAGTACTTGAAGAAAAAAGTTTTTATAATTGTTCATATGTCCTATTTTCTTCTAAAAAATCTGCTGGAAACAAAATAGAATTTTTAGGACAAAATTATATAATACAAGAATTGACAGAGACGTCTTTTACAAATATAAAATTTGATTTTGCTATTTTTTGCGCTGGTGGAAAAGTTTCAGAAAAATATGCACCAATTGCCGCTTCTACCGGTTGCATAGTAATTGATAACAGCAGTGTCTTTAGAATGAATGAAAAAGTTCCTCTTGTAGTTCCAGAAGTAAACCCAGAAAAAATATCTGAAAATACTGGAATAATTGCAAATCCAAACTGTTCAACTATTCAAGCTGTAGTAGCATTAAAGCCATTAGATGACAAATATTCAATAAAAAGGATTGTTTATTCTACATATCAAGCTGTTTCTGGAGCTGGCATGGCAGGAATTGAAGATTTAGAAAATGGAATAAAAGGAATTGAACCCCAAAAATTTCCATATCCTATTTTTAATAATTGTATTCCTCAAATTGACGACTTCACCTCTGATGGTTATACAAAAGAAGAATATAAAATGATAAACGAAACAAGAAAAATTTTAAATAAACCTAACCTTCCTATTACAGCAACTACAGTAAGAGTCCCCGTAAAAAACTGTCATAGTGAAAGTATTAATGTTGAATTTGAAAAAGATTTTGATATATATGATATTAAAATTTTATTGCAAAATTCTCCTGGAATTATACTAATTGATGATATAGAACGAAACTATTATCCTATTTGCTCAAAAGCTGATGGAAATGATGAAGTTTTTGTAGGCAGAATTCGCCGAGATTTTAGTGTAAAAAATGGAATTAATTTATGGGTAGTTGCCGATAATTTGCGTAAAGGTGCTGCTACTAATGCTGTTCAAATATTAGAATATTTAATAAAACAACTGGTATATTAAATAAAATATACCAGTTGTTCCTTTTGGCGTTCTCTCTTTAGTCTAAAACTATTTATTTATTTTGCACCATATATACTTCCATATTGAATGAATGTATATCTGCATTTTTCATAAAAGTTGCAATATTTTTTTCAAAAATATTACTCTTTCCATTTTTATCTAAAGTCTTTTGAAATTCTTTCCATTTTAGAAAGATTTCATCATCGCCTAAATCTTTATCATCTTGGCAAAGAATTAAGACTATTAGTTCCGTTGAATATTCTTCTGGAATTTTAATTCCATCTTTTTCCCCGATAAAATAGGCATTTGAAATCATTTCTCTCATGATTCCTCTATTTACATTTTTGCAAATTTCATTATACCTATCTAAATCACAACTTTTTATTACTTTCCGTATGTCTGCTTTCTGTAGCTTTTTTAGCTCTTTAATAATTTTTGTTGTAACTTCTTTTCTGTCCATTTTAAACCTCATTTCTTTTTTGTTTTAGAAGAGAGAACTAAAAAACTAAAAGTTTTCTTCATAAAGAATATCATCAAAAATAAATGATGTCAACGTTTTAATTATATGTTTTCTATTTTTGGTAATACTAATTATATATTAATTATTTGAAAGGATTATTATTATGTCAGTATCTAAAGAAGAACTTAATATAAAAGATTTATACGGCAAACATTGTACGTTATCAAAAGACGATTTCTTAAAAACATACCAATTTAATGAAGACGGTTTATCAACAGAAGAATCTATTATTCAAACACAAAAATTTGGTATAAATGAAATTAAGCAAAATAAATCCAAAAAATGGTATCACTACTTTCTTTCTAGCTTATTTAGTCCTTTTAATACCATTCTTATAGGAATTGCTTTTGTATTAATTTATACAGATATAGTCTTACCTGAAAGCCCAAGTTATGCAAATATAATAGTCATTATAATTTTAGTGTTATCTAGTACACTCTTAGATTTTTTTGAAGAATTTCGTTCAAATAAAGCTGCAGAAAAGTTAAAAGATTTGGTTGCTGTTACCACTTCTGTTATAAGAGATAATATTGAAATAAAAATTCCTGTAAAAGATGTTACAATTGGAGACGTTGTACTTCTATCTGCTGGTAGTCTTGTTCCTGCTGATTTAAGAATTATTGAGGCTAAGGATTTATATGTTGGTCAATCTTCTTTAACTGGAGAATCTGATGCAATTAAAAAAATTGATAAATCACAGTTACAATTAGAAGATATTGATTCTATAACAGATTTAGATACAATTTGTTTTATGGGTACAAATGTAATTAGTGGTACTGCAAAAGGTATTGTTATAAAAATTGCAAATGATACTTATTTAGGAAAAGTAGCACATACAATTTCAAGAGGGAAGCCACAAACTGCTTTTCAAAAAGGTGTTCAAAGTATTAGTAAATTGCTTATAAAATTTATGCTTATTATGATACCAATTGTTTTTGTTTTAACATCTGCCAAACATGATATTTTAACATCATTTACATTTGCTGTTGCTATAGCTATTGGAATAACACCTTTGCTTCTTCCTGTTATTCTCTCTTCCAGCTTGTCCAAAGGTGCAATAAAAATGTCTAAAAAGAAAACTATTGTAAAAAGTTTAGATTCTATACAAAGTTTTGGTGCTATGAATATTTTATGCACAGATAAGACTGGCACATTAACAGAAGATAGAATTGTTCTTGAAAAATATCTTGATATAAATGGAAACGAAGATATCAGAATATTAAAACATGCTTTTCTGAATTCCTATTTTCAAACTGGTTTAAAAGGAAATATTGATGAGGCTGTAATCGATAGAGGTTTGAAAAATAATTTAGAGAATTTGAAAACTGATTATAAAAAAGTAGATGAAATTCCTTTTGATTTTTCTCGTAGACGTTTATCTGTTATTGTTTCTGATAAAAACAATAAAATTCAAATGATTACCAAAGGTGCTGTAGAAGAAATTTTGAATATTTGTACACTGATTGATTATAAGGGTGAAGTTTCTACAATAACAAAAGATATAAAGGAAAATATAAAAGAAATAAGTAAAAATCTTAATAAAGATGGTCTTCGTGTAATTGCTATATGTCAAAAAAATGATATTCAAAAATCTGCTTTTGACATAAGTGATGAAAAAAATATGGTTTTTTTAGGTTTTATAGGTTTTCTTGATCCACCAAAGGAGAGTGCAAAAGTTTCAATTGAAAAACTTAATAATTATGGTATTCGTGTTATTGTTTTAACTGGAGATAATGCTGAAGTGACAAAATGTGTATGTAATAAAGTAAATATAAACTCAAAACGAATTATTTTAGGTAGTGATATTGATAAATTATCTGATTTAGCCGTTATTCGTATATTAAAAAAAGTAAATATTTTTGCTAAACTATCTCCAATCCAAAAAGCTAGAATTGTTCGTTTGCTAAAAGAAAGTGGAAATATTGTTGGGTATATGGGTGACGGAATAAATGATAGCCCTTCTTTAGTAAATTCTGATGTTGGTATTTCTGTTGATACAGCTGTAGATATTGCCAAAGAATCTGCTGATATTATTCTTTTGGAAAAAGATTTGAATGTATTACTTAATGGCGTTACTGAAGGACGTCGTACTTTTTCTAATATTATAAAATATATAAAACTAGCTGTTAGTTTTAATTTTGGAGAAGTAACTTCTGTTATTATTGCCAGCATTTTGTTACCTTTTTTGCCAATTACACCAATTCAATTATTGGTTCAGAGTTTACTTTATGATTTTGGTCAGTTAACCTTGCCTTTTGATAATGTAGATTCAGAATATTTAAAAAATCCAAAGAAGTGGGATATTTCTAGTTTAAAAAATTTTATGTTATTTATGGGGCCTTTAAGTTCGTGTTTTGATATGATTGTTTTTGCTTGCATTTGGTTTGTTTTTGGTATTAGAGAAGCTTCTGTATTTCAAACAATTTGGTTCTCTTATGGAGTCGTTTCTAATTTGATTGGAATGCATATAATAAGAACTTCTAAAGTACCTTTTATACAAAGCAATGCACATAAAATTGTATATATTTCTTCTATTTTGTTAAGTATTGTAGCAATTGTTTTCCCTTTTACTTATTTTGGTCACTTAATTGGATTAGTTTCAATTCCTATATATTATTTAACGATTATTATTGGTGTTCCTCTTCTTTATTGTTTTGTTGCTTTATTTGCAAAAAAGATTTATATAAAAAAATATGGAGAGTGGATTTAATTTTTTATTTTTACTATTTATATTTTAACTTTTTTTCTATTTTTCACATTTTATTCCAACAAAAAACTAGTAGGCTTGTCCCCTACTAGTTTTTTCTTTATTATTCTGCTGATTCCTCTGTTTCTGGAGCTTCATAAGCTTCTAAAATAGCTTTTTGAATTTTCTCTCTTGTTTCAGCATTGATTGGATGAGCTATATCTTTGAATTCTCCGTTTGGAGTTTTTCTGCTTGGCATAGCTATGAATAATCCATTTTGGCTTTCGATAACTTTGATATCGTGAACTGCGAATTCGTTATCGAATGTTACAGAAGCAACAGCTTTCATTCTGTTTTCTGAATTTACTTTTCTTAAACGTACATCTGTTATTTGCATTTTGTGCACCGCCTTCCTTAAGTTTAAAATATTTTGTACATATGTTTATTCTTATGTACTAATTTATTATTCTCCATAAAAATTTTTTTTCCTTCTTTTTTTTACATTTTTTATTAATTTTTATTTTTTGTTATCAGTACTATTTCATTTTTTTCATCATAATTTTATTTAAGAGCCATAAATTATAGTAATTAGCATCTAATTACTATAACAAATTTTGTTGTGGTTCACTAAAAAATATAAAATAGTATGGAAGTATATATCTTTAGGGTTCCTACTTAGTTTAAATTTATAGCCTGTTCATTACATTCAAAAAGAAAATCTAATATAAAAAATCGAGCCTCTTTCACTCAGGCTAAAATGTATATATGTATATGTTTTTATAATTTTTTTCGGTTCAATACGTAACATAAGAATTTCTAA
>FR884550.1:0-1095 GCA_000435535.1 Clostridium sp. CAG:575
GTTTGGTCCTTCTGGTGATTCTATTGGACATAGTCTACCATAGTGTGTATAGTGAATATCACGAACTTCGAAACCTGCTCTTTCTCTAGAAAGAAAGTGCTGAAATAAGTCCAATGTTTGGTCCTTCTGGTGATTCAATAGGACATAATCTACCATAATGTGTATAGTGAACGTCTCTTACTTCGAATCCAGCTCTTTCTCTTGTTAAACCTCCAGGTCCTAATGCAGAAATTCTTCTTTTATGTGTTAATTCAGAAAGTGGATTTGTTTGGTCCATAAATTGTGATAATTGAGAACTTCCAAAGAACTCTCTAATAGCTGATGTTATTGGCTTTGTATTAATTAATGTTTGTGGTGTTACAACATCTAGGTCTTGAATTGTCATTCTTTCTCTAACAACTCTTTCTAATCTTGTTAAACCAATTCTAAATTGATTTTGTAATAATTCACCAACACATCTAATTCTACGGTTAGCTAAGTGGTCAATATCATCAATTTTTCCAACTCCATGTGCTAAATTTAATAAATAACTAATAGAAGCAATCATATCTTCTGTTGTTATATGTTTTGGAATTAATTCATTCATTCTTTCATCTAGAATTTTTAATAAATCTTTTTCCTCAGTATTATCTATTATATCTTTTAATACTTGATAATTTACCATTTCTTTAATGTGTAATGAACTTAAATCAACCGTTGGTAACACTTTATGGATATTTACTGTTCCATTTCCTATAACTTTAACTGTTCTTTCTCCAACAGTAACTTCAACCATATTAATTCCTGAATTTTGTATATCTTCTGCAACATCTGCTGTAATAACTTCACCCGCTTGTACAAAAACTTCTCCTGTTTCAGCATCCATAATATCTTTTGCAGATATTTGTCCAGTGATTCTAGTTGCTAAACTTAATTTTTGATTAAATTTATAACGACCTACTTTTGCTAAATCATATCTTCTATTATCATAGAATAACCCATCAAATAAATTTCTAGCAGCATCTACTGTTGGTAATTCTCCTGGTCTTAATTTTTTATAAATTTCTATTAATGCTTCTTCTTGAGTTTTAATTGTATCTTTTAAAATTGTTGCAT
>FR884550.1:1104-10047 GCA_000435535.1 Clostridium sp. CAG:575
AAATTGTTGCATTAATTAATTCTTCTTCTCCAAATAAGTCTCTAATTTGATCATCTGTTACAAGTCCAATTGCTCTTAATAATGTAGTAACTGGAATTTTTCTTGTTCTATCAACACGTACATAGAATATATCATTTCCATCTGTTTCATATTCTAGCCATGCACCTCTTAAAGGCATAACTGTTGATGTAAAGGTTTTCTTTCCTGTTTTTGTATCGAATTCTTGTGCATAATAACATCCAGGTGAACGTACTAATTGACTTACTACAACTCTTTCAGCTCCATTTATAATGAATGTTCCACTATCTGTCATAAGTGGGAAATCCCCAAGATAAATTTCTTGTTCTTTAATTTCACCAGTTTCACGGTTAATTAATCTTACTTTTACGTGTAATCTTGTAGAATATGTTGCGTCTCTCTCTTTTGCTTCTTCAATTGAATATTTTGTTTTGTCTTCCATGTAGTAATCAAAAAATTCAAGAACTAGATTTCCAGAATAGTCTTCTATTGGAGAAATATCTTTTAATACTTCGCCTAATCCTTCTTCTACAAACCAGTCATATGAATCCTTTTGTACTTTAATTAGGTTTGGCATTTCGATAAAATCGCCAACTTTTGCAAAATCTTTTCTTGAAGCTTTTTCGTATTGAATGTCTCTAATTTTCAAAAAAATCACTCCTTATTAAAATTTGAAGCAGATTTAATTCTAGGAATGTGCTTTTTAGCACTTTTAGAATTTAATTTATTTGATTTCAAGAAAAGTCCTTCTTAGAATATAATTACTTTTTTAATTTTTAACCTGCCTGCTTTTCAAATTAAAAACTTAAAATTTTATTATATTTAATTCCTCTTTTCTTAAATTTTTTAACTTTGTATATTGAATTATCTCTTTTGAATTAAATTTTACTTGATATTAAAAAAGTGTATAAATTCACAATATATAATAACACAATTTTTCTACGGAAGTCAAGCTTTTTGTGATTATTTTAAACTTTTAATTACAATATATATACCAATAGCCCAAAATATTAGTGAAATAACTAACAAAAGCATTTCTTTTTGTACTATTGCAAAATAATCAAATACTAATAAAAAGCCAAACCAAAACAATAAAAATCCCCACATATATATTTTTGAAAGAGCATTATCCGCCACATCTAATTTTTCCTGAGTATTAAATACTTCTTCAGCTGATACACTATTATCTTTAATTCCCTTTTTCCAATTTAATCCTTTTATCAAAGACACAATTCCTCTTATTAATATAGTCATTCCACAGACAAAAAAAGGAATAATAACAATTCTAGTTGTAGAATCTACAGTTCTTATAAATCCCAATATACACAAAAATGTAAAAATAGAACCAACTATTATTGTTATAACCCCTTGAATAACATTTCCAACCCACAATTCAATATTATCATTTCTTTTCATATTTTTTCATCCCTTTATATACCATAAAAACTAATACATCATCAATTTAAATTTATTAAATCTTAGGAGAAGATTACCAAGAACCTCCTCCTCCACCTCCTGAGCCGCCTCCTGATGAGCCGCCTCCTGATGAGCTTCCTCCACTATCACTTGAAGGACTTGACGACATTACTGTTGTAGCTGACTGCATTGTTGTATTCATAAATGTTCCAAAAGAATGTATATTAAATTCATCTCTAGAATCATACCAGTTAGGAGCTTGAAGTGCTATTGTCTCAAACTGATTAATCCAAACATCTGATACTCCTAAAGCATACGTATATGGTAATATGTCATAAAAATATTCTGGATTTTGAAATACCAAACTTTCTAATTGTGGCTTTTCTGCTGTTTCAAGAAATCTTTTAAATCCTCTTAATTTACCTAATATCTCATTTCCATATTGTGTTCTTTTAGGCATTATTTTAGTAAAGAATACAATAATAGCTATACTAATTATGCCAATAACATACATTACAATGTACATAGTATTTTGTACTAAAATTGGTAACATCATAAATGCCCATGGCACACCACCAAAACCTAGTCCCCAAATTACTCCAAATAATTTAGGTATTTTAATAGTTCCAATTAATGAACCAATTAAAATTGAAAATCCTATTCCTGGAAATATCAAAACAAAAGGTAATGTTTCAATCTCACCACATTCTATTATTGGTTTAATAGTTATCATAATAAATATTCCTATAATCATAAAAATCAACCATTTTATTTTTTTACTAGCTGATGATTCGAATATTTTTTCTTTATTTTCTTTAGAATTAAGTTTTGATTTTATTTCATTTAATGTCAAATAAAAACTATCATATAAATCCTCTTCAGTCACAGAAGTTTTTATACTTCCATTATTTACAGACATTCCAATTGCTTCTTGAAAACTGATTTTTTCACCATTTTTCTTTGCTTCCTGCATTATCTCTTTAGCTTTATTCATATCAATTGAATGTTTCTTTTCTCTAAACAATCCATCAAAAAAAATCTTTTCACCTTCATTATTACCATCATATTCTTTTATTTTAGTAATTTTGAATCCTTTAGATTTTCTAAATAATCCATAATTTTCTGTTTCTTCAATTTTCAAATAGCCTTTATTAGCTAAATATATTAATAATGAAACTACACTCTCTGTATTAGCTGAACCTTCATATAAAAATCCCACTTCTGCAGAATTATATCCTTCTGGTGGATAAAACTCCACTGTTTCAATTATTTCATCATCCTTTCCATACTTAGCCCATAACACATATGCCATTAATACACATATTAAGCAAATTGCAATAACAATAATAGAATACATATCTATATTTGAACTTGCTCCTACAAAATACCCCTCTGGCAATGTAAGTCTTATTGTTAGTGCTTGTCCAGATGATAACACTTTTTGTAAACTACCTGTAATAACATTTTCATTCACATTATAAGAAATATTTGAACTATCTGTAGAACCAACATTTCCACTTGAAAATCCTAACAATGATTTATCAAATGATTTAGGCATTGTAACTCTAAATTTTACACTTTTTATACTTGTATCCCATTCACTTCCTATTAAATTAAAATATAATTCATCAGCATCCTTCAATGGATCTTTTCCTATATTATATTTATACTTTATAGTATAAGAATGAGTACCTATATACGTTTGGTCACTACTTCCTATTTTAATAACTAAATATCCATTTTCTTTTGATGTTTTATAGTCTTCGCTAACAGATACATTAGAAGCTATTGCCCTATTATTAGATTTAGTTCCGTCATTTCTTATAACAGAATTCTTTAATGGAATTTTTCTATATATTCCATGTTTTGAAACATTAAAATATGCTGTTATATTTTCTGTTATATCAAATGTATTATCTTCATTAACAACAATATCAATATCATAACTTTGAATTGTATAATCACTAGAAGATGACACTGCAGAAGCTTTATTAGAAAATGCAAATACTAGTAAAAAAAACAAAGTACAAATATTTTTTAAATATTTTTTCATATCATAAATCCACCTTTACATTATTTTTTTCTTCTGCATTAGCTATAAACATATTTGCTGGTTTAAAACCAAACATTCTTGCTACTATATTACTTGGAAACACCTGAATTTTTGTATTTAAAATTCTAACTGAACCATTGTAATATTTTCTGCTATTAGCAATTTCATCTTCTACATAAGTTAAATCACGACTTAATTGTAAAAAATTTTCACTAGCTTTCAATTCAGGATAATTTTCCGAAATTAACATTATTTTTGAAACTTCCTGTGTTAATTGTTCATTAATATTTATTTTTTTATTCATTGTCATATTTTCATAAGCATCTGTTCTCAAATTTGTTATTTGCATAAGTGTACTCTGTTCATACTTCGTATATTCCTTTACAATTTCTACCAAATTTGGAATTAAGTCCCATCTCTTCTTCAAATAAACATCCATTGTTGAAAATGCTTCTTTCACAATATTATTAGATTTCACTAAACTATTATAAGTTACCAAAAAATAAACTAATAACAAAAAAATTATACCTATTAATATATAAAGTGCCATATTTTTTCCCCTTTTATTTTTAAATAAATCAATTAATTTCATTATATCATAAAACTCAAAATTCATATACTATTTTTTCATTTTTGTTGAAAAATAAAACTTTAATTTTTCAGATTTCGATATAGACTTTTTTTTTCATTTATAGTACAATACAAAAAGTTTAACAAAGCACTCAAATTCGAAAGGAGAAAATAAAAATGGCAAGTTTACCACTTATCGTAAAATATCTAATTATCGCTTTTGTAAGTATGGTTCCAATAGTTGAATTAAGAGGTGCTATACCTATTGCAGAAGGACTCGGCTTAGATATATTTATTTATTACCCTGTAGCAATTATATGTAACATGCTACCAGTACCAATCATCTATTTGTTTGCTAGAAAAGTTCTTGAATGGGGCAAAGACAAAAAAATTATTGGAAAATTTTTTACATGGTGCTTAGAAAAAGGTGAAAAAGGTGGAGAAAAATTAAAAGAAACTGCTGGAAACAAAGGTATTTTCTTTGCATTGTTACTTTTTGTTGGTATACCACTTCCAGGAACAGGAGCATGGACAGGGACTTTAGCTGCAAGTTTCTTAAATCTCGACTTTAAAACAAGTGTAAGTGCTGTAGCACTAGGTGTAATTTTAGCTGGAATTATAATGTCTTTAGGTAGCAAATTTGTTGCTGTTCTAGGATGGCCTGGTTTAATAGCAATTATAGCAATTATTATAATAGCTATAATTATATCCGTTATTTTAAGTAAAAAGAAAAAAGTTAAATAATTCTATATTTAAAAAGACAACTATTTAGTTCAAAAAATAGTTGTCTTTTATTTAATTTCTGCCAATTTAGTATTTACTATCTTCTATTGCTTATAACATTAATGGAGTTCTTATACTATAAATATTACTACCATATTCACATTGCCCATTAACATTCAGTCCCCAGACCCAAATATTTCCTTCTAAATCAATCGCTATACTATGATCTTCTCCTGCTGATATTTCTTTAAATTTTTTATCATTTAGTATAATTTGCGGTTTACTTCTATTTTTCGTACTTCCATCTCCTAATTGTCCATAATTATTTTTTCCCCATGTCCATAAGTTACCATCTTCATCTATTGCAAGAACATGCCCATTCTTTCCAGCAGATACTTTACTAAATCTTGTTCCTTGTTGAATTAGCTGTGGTATACTAGTTGAGCTATTCTTTCCCCATTTCCACAGATTTCCATCTGTGTCTATTGCAAAACAACACATATCTCCTGTTGCTATCTCTTTAAATTTTGCCCCTACTTTTACTTGTACTGGAACCAAACTTTTGTCTATTTCTTATTCAATTCCTAATTGTTTATTAACATTACTTCCCCATGAATATAAGTTGTCATTTTCATCATTAGTACGTCTCCCAACATTTTTATATAATTATCCCTCATCTTTTTATAATTATAGATTAACATTTTTTTATTTACTCATCAGCTCCACTGAGTTAACTTTATTATACCTTATTTGTTATACTTGTATTCGGTGATTATATGTTTTTAAGTTCAGCTATAAAAATTAGAATTGAGCAATTATGCAAAGAAAAAAATATAACAATTAACAAATTATGTACTATCTGTGGAATTACACAATCAATGTTAGCCAATATAACTAGTAGGCCTAACACTAATTTAACTATTTTAACAATTATGCGAATTTGTAGAGGATTAAATATAAATATAAGTGACTTCTTTAACTCTTCTTTATTCAATATAGATACATTAGATGATGATTAATAAACAAAGCAAAAGAAAGCTGCAAAAAATGCAGGCGTTAAAAATTTTGATAAATTTCATAACTATGGTTATAAAGGACTATACAATGGTGAGACAGCCAATGATATTGCAAAAAGAAAAGGATTAAGATATAGAGAAAATATTTTAGATAATATGGGAAGTGATGAACTTATAGTAAATCTATTTAGAATAAGGAATACAATAAAAGAACTTGGTGGAACTATGCCAGAAGAATTACCAACACCTAAAAAGAGTTTAAAAGAATTAGAAAAAGAAAATAAAAAAATTTTAAAACCCAAAAATTAAAATTATAACTAATCTTCTTAATATTCAGTGATACACAGTAACAAAATACTAGGTACCACTAAATATTAAGAATTTGAACATTTATGATACATTTTCACTACATGCTGATGTTTTTGCTTTTCTTAACGTTCCTCTTGTTTAATATCGTTTTTTTCATTTTTACTATCTATCCAATCAAGTAAAATTGTTTTTATAACAACTGCTATTGGTACAGCTAAGAACATACCCAATATTCCAAAATAAGCTCCTCCAACTGTAATTGAAAAAATAACTAATAATGGACTTATTTCTAAAGAAGATCCTATAATTTTTGGGTTTATTATATTGGCATCAATTTGTTGTAGAATTATAACAACTATTGCCATTGCTAATGCTTTTCCAAGTCCTCCTGTTATAAATGTTATAAAAATTCCTATGCCTACTGCAACAATTGCCCCTATATATGGTATCATATTAAATAATCCTATTGTAAATCCTATTAATGGTGCATATTTTACTTTTAATATTAACATAGCTATTGTTGTTAATATTCCAACTATTACTGCATCTAATAATTGACTAGATACAAATGTAAAAAATACTTCATTTCCTTTTGTAAAATATTTGTCTACTACTTCATATGTATCTTTTTTAAATATTGCTCTAGCAAATTTTCTTAAAAATCCTACAATTTCGCTCCTTTGTAATAAAATATAAACTGACACAATTATTGAAACAAATACATCAAAAATTCCTGAGAATATATCAATAATATTTTTTACATATTCTATAATTTTTTCATTATTAATATTTAAGAATTGTTTCATATCGATATTTGTAAGTTCAGCCATTTTATCTTGGATAATTTCACTTTTTAATATTGAATCTTCTGGTAATTCTTTATATTGATTAACTAAACTTTCGTAATAGCTTGGTACATTACTAACTAATTCTACAATACTATTTTTTAATACTGGGAATATGCAATTTATTATAATAACAATTACTAATACAAATAAAATATATGTTGTTATAACTGATAATCCCCTAGCTTTTTTTGAAATAAATTTTAGTTTTGCTTTTTTATAAATACTTTCTATTTTTCTACATGGTATAAATAAAATATAAGATATTAACAATCCTATTAAAAATGGTTTTAAAATTAGAAATAGCTTTCCAAACCATTCTTGTACACTAGAAAAATTGTCTAACATTTTATATATCACAACTACTATAATTGCTATAAGCAGCCATGAAGTTCTTTTTTTCCAATTTTGCTTAATTTCATCCATTTCTTTTTCTCTCTTTCTTATTTATATATATTTAATATTTTTATGCCATTTCATAATATCTATTATTTTTAGTTTCTAAATTACAATACGTCTATTTCCAATCCAATTGGGCAATGGTCACTTCCAAATATCTCTGGATAAATATTTGCTTCTTTAATTTTATCTTCAATTGATTTTGAGACAATAAAATAATCTATTCTCCAGCCTACATTTTTTTCTCTTGCATGTCCCATATAAGACCACCAACTATAAGCATTTTCTTTGTCTGGATATAAAAATCTAAATGTATCTGTAAATCCTGCATTTAATAATTCTGTCATTTTATTTCTTTCTTCATCTGTAAATCCTGCATTTTTTCTATTTGTTTTTGGATTTTTTAAATCAATTTCTTCATGTGCTACATTTAAGTCTCCACACATAATTACTGGTTTTGTTTCATTTAATTTTAATAAATATTTTCTAATTTCATCTTCCCAAATTTGTCTATATTCAAGTCTTTCTAGTTCTCTTTTTGAATTCGGTGTATAAATATTTACCATATAAAATTTTTCAAATTCTAAAGTAATTACTCTACCTTCTTTATCATGCTCTTCAATTCCAATTCCATATGTTACATTTATAGGTTTTTCTTTTGTAAAAATTGCAGTTCCTGAATATCCTTTTTTTTCAGCACTATTCCAATAACTACTATATCCGTCAAATTCTAATTCAACTTGTCCTGGTTGGCATTTGGTTTCTTGAATACAAAAAATATCAGCATCAATTTCTTTAAAAAATTGTTCAAATCCTTTTGCTATACAAGCTCTGATTCCATTCACATTCCATGATATTAATTTCATAATTATCCTCTTTCATAATTTATTCTACTCTTGCATTTTAACATAAATTTAACAAAATAGCAATTATTCTACAATTTATGTAAAATTCATATTTGATATATTACCAGTATTTTATATAAATATAAAAGAAGAAAAACCTTGAAATCTCAAAATTTTTCTTCAATTATATATTTTTAAATTTATTTAAATTTTCTAATATATTCTATACCAAAATAGCAACTAATTAAAGTTATAATTCCTATAGCAAAAAACATTGTATATCTACCAGTATGAGGAAAACTTCCTTCTTTTATATTAGCACTAACATTATTTGATGGTTTACTTATTATTGTTTCATTATTTTTTACTTGGTTGTCTATTATTTCATTATTGTCTTTAATTTCATTATCATCTTTATCAGGAGGGACTTCTGTTTCCTTTTTGTCATTATATATAATTCCTTGTAGCCCATTTTCTCCATCTTGTCCATTCTCAAATGTCACACTTCCATCTTCATTTACTGTAAAGCTATACATTGTACCATTTAGTACATATCCTTCTGGGGCTTCTATCTCTTTGTATTTATATGTTCCTGGCTCTATCCTAAATTCTATTTGTCCTTTTTCGTTTGTTATTAGTTGTATTGGATCTCCTTCACTGTCTTTTAATTCATTTCCTTCTGAATCATATAACCCTATTTTTGCTCCTGCTACTGGTGTTGTTGTTCCTGTCTCATATTTTTGTATTAT
>FR884551.1:0-677 GCA_000435535.1 Clostridium sp. CAG:575
TTTTAAATTCTAATTTTTTTTAGATTAAATAAAAATTTTTTGAAATAATTTTGTCTTTCCTAAGTTATTTGATTAAAATTTTTTTATAAATTCAAATGAATTTTAGCCATGCAATGTCAAAATTGCATGACTAAATATTGCATATTTTTATTTCTAAATCAACAAAAAACATTCGACATTTTTCTAAAAAATTATGGAACAAATTCTCTACGTCCCCGATGTTCCATTTTTAATGTTTCATTAGATATTTTTATAATATTGTATTTTTTTATATGCAAATACTGCTGAAATTCCAAGTACAATTACCAATACTGTAATAGGTAATGAATCTTCAATTCCTGTTTTTGGTAATGAACTATTGTTATAAGTACTTGTATTATTTGTTCTTAATACTGAATTATTTGTTTTATTATTACTAGATAATACATTATTTGTAGATGATTTCGTAGTATTAGTACTACTACTATTTGATATAGTATTGTTTGATGTACTGTTTATTGTTGGTGTAATATCTATATCATTTGCTGCAAATACTTCTCTTGACATTAAAATCATTATAACACTAATTAACATAATTAACACTATTTTTACTAATTTTGAATTTTTCATTTTATTCTCTCCTTTATTCTTCTATTATTATTCTTAATTTAAATTAAATTATGCAAATTTAATTTAAT
>FR884551.1:687-3406 GCA_000435535.1 Clostridium sp. CAG:575
ATGCAAATTTAATTTAATTATTATTAAGTATCACTATTCTTTATTTATTTTATACTTTATTATATAATAAGTCAATATTTTTATATAAAAATTTTTTTACGTTTTTATTACAAAATTATTA
Organism: Clostridium sp. CAG:575; assembly: GCA_000435535.1. GTDB lineage: Bacteria > Bacillota > Clostridia > TANB77 > CAG-508 > CAG-269. The sequence goes on from FR884551.1 coordinate 809, forward strand.
CATTTTTTATACATTAAATTTAAACAATACAATATCTCCATCTTTCATTATATAATCTTTTCCTTCTGAACGTACTAATCCTTTTTCTTTTGCTGCAACCATTGAACCTTCTCTAATTAAATCATCATATGATACAACTTCTGCTTTTATAAATCCTCTTTCTATGTCTGAATGGATTTTTCCTGCTGCTTGTGGTGCTTTTGTTCCTTTTTTTATTGTCCATGCTCTTACTTCAGGCTCTCCTGCTGTTAAAAACGACATTAGTCCTAATAAGTCATAACTTCTCTTTATAACTTTGTCTAATCCTGATTCTTCCAGTCCTAATGCTTCTAGCATTTCTTTTTTGTCGTCATCTTCTAATCCAGAAAGTTCTTCTTCTATTTTTACACATAGTGGAATAACTTCTGCTTTTTCATTTTTTGCATATTCTTTAACTTGTTTTACAACTTCATCATTTTCTGCATTTTCTAATTGTTCTTCTGATACATTTGCAATATATAATATTGGTTTTGTTGTTAATAAAAACATGTCTTTTACTAAAACTTGCTCATCTTCATTAAAATCTATTGTTCTTGCAGATTTTCCATCTTCTAATACTTTTAGAATTTTTTCTAGTAAATCTATTTCTTCTTGATATTTTTTATCTGCTTTTAAATTTTTCTTTGCTTTGTCTAATCTTTTATTTACTGTTTCTATGTCTGCAAATATTAATTCTAAATTAATTGTTTCTATATCTCTTGTTGGATTTACACTTCCGTCAACATGTACTACATTTGAATCTTCAAAACATCTTACTACTTCTACTATTGCATCTGTTTCACGAATGTGTGATAAGAATTTATTTCCCAATCCTTCTCCTCTACTTGCTCCTTTTACTAGCCCAGCTATATCAACAAATTCTATTACAGCATGTGTTGTTTTTTCTGGTTTATACATCTCTGTTAATTTATTTAATCTTTCATCTGGTACTGCTACAACTCCTACATTTGGTTCTATTGTACAAAATGGATAGTTTGCACATTCTGCACCAGCTTTTGTTATACTATTAAATAACGTACTTTTTCCTACATTTGGTAACCCTACAATTCCTAACTTCATTTTTTTCATTCCTTATTTCTATATTTAGGTTTTTTATTATGAATACCTATAAACATATATTTTTCTATTATATTTTTATTCAAAAAAGTGATAGAATAGCTATGAAATTTTTCTTGACTATTCTATCACTTTTTTTAGTTTTTTTCAACCTAAATGCTCAGATAATTCCAATTATCTTTGCGGCTTCTGCAGAAATTGCAACTTCAGGTATACGCCACTCAAAAACTTTCTTATTTTCTTTAATACACATATCCACCCAATTCTTTACATCCTGGACTCTGTCAGTACCAAGGCCTTCAAAAACAGATGCTGTATCTAAAATTTTAGTAAGTTTATATTCCTGATTGTCGTAATATGATTCTTTAACTACTACCGTGTTTGGGCTGCCATTTGTATAAATAATTAAGCCTTCAAACCCCTGAAATCTTTCTTTTACATTTTCTGAATTAACCTCATCCAAAATAAAAATCCCATCAACTTTCTGCATAATTACCTCCTAAAAAAGACTTTTCTTTAAGTTACATATTTATTTTACTATATTATGCAAAATAAATCAAGATTTTACTATTCTTTTATATTTCATAATTTTACTCCTTACATTTAGTTATATAATCCATTCTCGAAACACAAATATAGTTGAAAAAAATTAAATTTCGGCACAATAAAAATTTTAATTATTTTTTCAGTACTTTTCCATTGAAATATTTTTAGAAAAAGTAATAGAATAGCCTAAATATTTCTTAGACTATTCTATCACTTTTTCCTTTTACAATTTCTACTTTAATTAAGCAGAAATATGGATTGGCAATACCGGTGTTTTTTCTCCTAAAATGCATTGAATTAAGCTTTCAAGTGGCTCATCTGGAATTCCATTTACCACATTCATTGTTTCCTCTCTACCTTTGATATTAATTTTTGAGCATTCTTTTTTAGTAGTAACTATCGCTACAATAAATTTTTCTGTCAATTCTTTTAAATTGTGCATTGGACACTATCTCCTTCTAAAATTAACTTTTTTAGTTACATTTTTTGGCTGCTATGTTCTTGTTTTTGTGTCTACTAGATAATCCCTATTAAATTTGCCGCTGTTTCAGTCACTGCTATTTCTGGAATTCTGCCTGAAAAAATTTCATTTTCTCTTATTTTTCTTATCCAATCCATTGCTGGAATGATATCGGATACCAGTCTTACTGATAATTTTTCAGATAACTTGTAGTTACCATTATTATTATAGTATCCTTCTTTTGCAATAAAAGCTCTTGGACCACTGGCATAAATAATAATGCCTTCAAAGCCCTGAAATCTTTCCCTTACATCTTTAGAATCCTTTTCCTGCAATATAATTATTCCTTGTTTTCTCCGCATTTGGCAATCCTCCTGATTTTTTAGTATTTACTATTGCATTATAATTTTAACATATTATGTAAAATTTTTCAAGTATTATATTTAGCTCAATATGATAACTAATATTTTTAAGTTACAGTTCAGTAAGAAAATATA
>FR884552.1:0-19180 GCA_000435535.1 Clostridium sp. CAG:575
TCAAGTATAAATCCTTAAGAGACACCCCATCGTAATCGTATATTTTATTACTGAACTGTAAAAATTTAAAAGTAAAATTATTGCAATTCACAGCTACAGTTCACAAAAAAAGTAATTTTACATAAAATATATTAGGATAAATAAAAGGAGGCAATTTATGAATGAAATATTAGAAGTAAAAAATCTAGGGAAAAAATATCAAAACAAAGATGGCGAAATACAAGCTTTAAAAAATGTAAATTTTCGAGTAAAAAAAGGAGAATTCGTTAGCATAATCGGTCCCAGTGGTTGTGGTAAATCTACTTTACTTTCAATAATAGCAGGATTAGAAGAAAAAACAGAAGGAGAAATTTACATAGAAAATGAAAAAGTTGAAGGTATCTCCCCAAAAATAGGATACATGCTTCAAAGAGACTGTCTTTTAGAATGGAAAACTATTTTAGCCAATACACTATTCGGTTTAGAAATAAAAGGTCTAAAAAATAAAGAGTCAATTGCATATGTCGAAGAACTACTAAAAAAATACCATTTATATGAATTTAAAAACAAATATCCATCTGAATTATCTGGTGGTATGAGGCAAAGAGTTGCATTAATTAGAACACTTGCAATAAAACCGAAAATTTTATTATTAGATGAAGCTTTTTCTGCATTAGATTATCAAACAAGAATAATGGTTACCAAAGATATTTATAGTATTTTAAAAAAAGAAAAAATAACTGCCCTTATTGTTACACATGACATTTCTGAAGCTATTAGTATGGCTGATAGAGTTTTAGTTTTAAGCAAAAGACCTGGAACTATTAAAGATATTCACAAAATTAATTTTGAAATAGAAAATAGAACACCTTTAAATTGCAGACAAAGTCCTAAATTTAGTATGTATTTTGATACTTTATGGAAGGAGCTTGGTGTAAATGAACAATAATATATCAAATGAAAGAAAAAAATTTATAAAAAAAGCTAAACGTGAAAAATTTTTAGTTTTTTTTACACAAATTGCAGTATTAATCTCTTTTCTATTATTATGGGAATATCTAGCGAACGCAAAAATAATTGATAGCTTTATCACAAGTCAACCAACTAGAATTTTAAAAACTTTTTTGAATTTAACCTCTAATAATTTACTAACACATATAAGAGTTACTGTATATGAAACAGCTGTTGGTTTCTGTCTAGGCACTTTTTTAGGGTTTATAATTGCAATTATTTTATGGTGGTCAAAATTTTTAGCAAAAGTTTCTGAACCATTTTTAGTAGTTTTAAATAGTTTGCCTAAAGTAGCTTTACGGTCCTATTATAATTATATGGGTAGGTTCTGGCACTTCTGCTATTATTGTTATGGCTATTGCAATTTCTTTAATCGTAACAATATTAGAAATTTTAAATGGCTTTTTAAAAACTGATAAGGAAATCATTAAAATGGCAAAATCCTTTAATTGTACTAAATTGCAATTACTAACTAAAATTATTATTCCTGCAAATACTAGTACATTTATTAATTCTCTAAAAGTAAATATAGGTCTCTCTCTTGTTGGTGTTATATCTGGTGAATTCTTGGTTTCTAAGGCTGGTTTAGGATATTTAATTGTATATGGAGGTCAGGTTTTTAAATTAGATTTGGTCATGACTAGTGTTATAATATTAGGAATAGTTGCTGGAATTATGTATGGTGGTGTCTTATTATTAGAAAAATTTATCCGAAAATAATTTATGATTTTATGTGATAGCAAAAAATTAAATCTCTCCAAAATTATTCTATCATATAAAATTTAGGAGGTTTATAGTGAAAAAGAAAATTATAATTTCTATACTTATATTAATAATAATTGTTATAATTATTGGTGTAATTATTATAAAAAAACAAAATAACAACACAAATGGAGAAAATATCGTAATTAAAATGAATGAAGTAACACGTTCTGTTTTTTATGCTCCACAATATGTTGCAATAAACAATGGTTATTTTAAAGATTATGGAATTGATATTGAATTAATGACCGGGCAAGGTGCTGACGCTGTAATGACATCTGTTTTATCTGGAGAAGCTCAAATTGGTTTTGCTGGACCTGAAGCTTCAATTTACGTTTATAATGAAGGTAAAGAAGATTACACTCAAGTATTTGCACAATTAACAAAAAGAGATGGTTCCTTCTTAGTTTCTAAAGATAAACTTTCTGATTTCAAATGGGAATACTTAAAAGGAAAAACAATCATTCCAGGTAGAAAAGGTGGAGTTCCATATATGACTTTAGAATATGTTATAAAACAACATGGATTAAATCCTAAAACAGATTTAAAATTAGATGATAGTATAAAATTTGATTTAATGGCAAGTGCCTTTACTTCTGGCAGTGCTGATTTTGTAACATTATTTGAACCAACTGCATCAAATATACAAAATTTAGGAAAAGGCTATATTGTTGCATCTGTTGGAAAAGAATCTGGTGAAATCCCTTATACTGCATATTTTGCTAAAAAAAGTTACATTCAAAAAAATGAACAAACAATACAAGATTTTACTAATGCAATATATAAAGGTCAAAAATGGGTTAAAGAACATACTTCAAAAGAAATAGCCGAAACAATTCAAAATTTTTTCCCTGGAACTGATTTGAATTTACTTGAAACAGCTATCCAAAGTTATAAAGATATTGATGCTTGGAACGAAAATCCAATTTTGAAAGAAAACAGTTTTAACAAATTACAGGATGTTATGAGTTTAGCCGGAGAATTGGAGAAAAAAGCTCCATATGATAAAATTATAAACAACAAATATGCTGAAGAAGCAATTAAATAATATATTTTTTCAAAGTGGCAAAGTTAATGTTTAGCAATACAACATTAATTTTACCACTTTCACTGCTTATATCTCGATTTTACTTAATTAAACTATTTCTAAAAATATCTTACACATTTTGCATAAAATATAATACATCTTTTACATCAATATTATATTTACAAATAAATTCCCCTATTTTATAAATAAGCTTTTGTTGGGTAGGAGTACATTTTCCCAATAATTCAGAAAATTCTGCCTTCAAATAGTCCTTTGATTCTACATTGCTCCCTGTTAATAGATATCCTGGTGATACATTTAATATTTCTGCTACCTGTGTTAATCTTTTTAAATTTATTCCTGCTCTCCCTGTCTCTATTCTACTTAAAAATGCCATTGATACGTCTATTTCTTCTGCTAATTCTTCTTGCTTCATACCTTTTGCTAATCTTGCATTTTTTATTCTTTTGCCTATTATTCTATAATCTGGTATCATCTTATCACCTCCATTTTCCTTATTCGTAAATATATCATTATAAAGGTTACTTGTCAATATCTTTTATTGATTTATTTGTAAAATTTTATTTTGTAAATTTAAACTTTATATCTTTGATATTAACAATATTATATGCCAAATTTATACTACTTCTTTCATATGTTGTATATCTAATCTTTAATCTATTTTGATTTTTAACTATATCCCATTCCTCTTCTCCTGAATAAATAACTATTGGAAAAACTATGGGATATTTACTTTTTAATTTTTTCTCTTTTGACCAATTTTCAATTATTTTCATAGAAACTACAAACATCTTATATGCAATATTATAATCAAGTTTGTTAATATGCTCTATATAAAAATATTTTTGTTCATTTGATAATTTATACAATATAAAATTTGTATTATCAAAACTTTCTTTACAATCATTAATTTTAATTATATTTGTGCATAATTTTAAATTTTCTGCCAAAATTTTTGTTTTAAAATTAAAAACTGTATATAAAAATTTTATTAAATTTGCTTTATCTTTTAATATTTTTATTACTTCATCATCATCTTCTGAACCTTTAATTTCATTACTAACATTATTAATATTTCTACTAATTTTATTCGTCCTGACATAATTTTCCGTTTCAATTAGTTTATATTTTACAGTTTTATCTTCTAATTTTTGAATATTACCTCCTCTCTTTTTATTTGTATAATCTTCATAGTCATTAAATGAGAAATATCTCATGTACACTCCTTCCTTAACTTTACTTCAAAAACATTGATTTTTGTTTGAAACAAACAATAGAATTTTAAAACTTTTGATATAATCAATTCTTGATAAAATAAAGATTAAAATTAAAATAACTTTTGAATAAAATCAATTTACTAAATTATTGATAAGCATATATTAACATAAAATGATAGAAATTGCAATGAAATTCTATCATTTTTACTAAAAAATTTATGATTTTCTGTAATCAAAAACTACAAATTTCATTGTAATTTGTATTTTTTTGTCATAATATGTCATTTTTCAAAATATGTACTAATCTCTTGTAATGTTTCAAAATTATGTTGTCTTAATATTTCATATGTAATTATTGCAACTGAATTTGATAAATTTAATGATCTTAGTGTTGGTAGCATCGGTATTCTTATAGTCTTTTTATCTAAATATTTTTCCAATAACCATTCTGGCAATCCTTTTGTTTCCTTCCCATATAATACAAATACTTCATTCATTTTTGAATAATCAATATCTGTATATTTCGTTTTTCCTTTTGTTGTTGCAAAAAACATATTATTTTCTTCTGGTGAATATTTTTGCAAAAAATCCTCTAATGAATCATGTTCTTCAATTTCTAATTTATCCCAATAATCTAAACCAGCTCTTTTTAATGATTTTTCACTTATATCAAATCCTAATGGATGTACAAGATGAAGTTTTGCTCCTGTAATTGCACATGTTCTTGCAATATTACCTGTATTTTGAGGTATTTCTGGTTCAACCATAACTATATTCAATTTCATTTTATTTTCCTCTTTCTATATTATTATGTTTTAATTATTAAAAATATTAAAATTCATTTTTTATCTTTTGCCTTACATATTCATATAATACAATCCCTGTAGCAACTGATGCATTTAAACTCTCTGTCTTTCCCAACATTGGAATTTTTATTTTTTCATCAGCCAAATTTTGAATTTCAGCACTTACACCATTTGCTTCATTGCCCATTACAACAACCTTTTTATTATATTTAATATCATATACGCTATTTTCAGTTTGTAAAGATGTAACAATAACTTTATATTGATGATTTCTAGCTTCTTGCAATGTTGTCGTTAAATTGTCACATTCAATAATTTTAATTCTAAAAATAGCTCCCATTGTTGAACGGACCACTTTAGGATTATAACAATCAGCAGTGCCTTTGGAAACCAAAATTTGATTTAACCCTATGCTATCAACAGTTCTTAAAATAGTTCCCAAATTTCCTGGATCTTGTATATCATCCAAAGCTACTATTATATCTTGATTATAGTTTATTTCATTTTCAGTACTATTTCTTCCTATAATAGCAAGTAATCCTTGTGGTGTGTTTACATCTGTTATAGTTCTAAAAATTTTCTCAGTAACATACACACATTCATATTTTGCAATTTCATACATAAGTTCCTTTGGTATAACATCAGAATTAAGACAATTATCACAAATAACAATTTGCTTAATATCTGCATTTTCTTCTATTGCCTCTCTGATTAATTTTATACCTTCAATTACAAATTCTTGATTCATATCTCTGTATTTTTTATCTTTTAATTTTTTCACATGTTTAATAAATTCATTATCTTTACTTGAAATAACTTGCATAAATATTTCCTTTCCAAAAATTTATTGTTATTTTTCTAATTGTTTTAAAAATTCTGCCACATCATTTAAAATCTGTCTTTCATTTGTAGTTCCAATATCCAAAGTAATCATCGGCTTTACCCCTGGAGAAAATTTAAGCCTATTTTTATATATTGAGACTAATTTTTGAATATCAACATCAAATTTACTTTGTTCAAATATAAACACAACAGCTGTTCTTTTGCTTGCAATTTTGGTTATATACAATGGCTTTGCCATATATTTTATACGTGCAATATCTAATAAATTTTCAATTTCTGATGGCATATTACCAAATCTATCTATTATTTCATCAGTGATATCTTGTATATCTTTTTCACTTTTACATAATGCGATATCTTGATAAATTTCAATTTTTTGAGAAGAATCTGGAATATATTCATCTGGTATATAACTTGTTACATTCAAGTCAATTTGAATATCTAAATCTGGCTCTACTTTAACTCCTTGCATTTCTTTTACAACTTCATCTAATAAGTTACAATATGTTTCATAACCTACTTGTTCTAAATGACCTGATTGAATTTCTCCAAGTAAACTTCCTGCTCCTCTTATTTCCAAATCACGCATTGCTATTTTAAAACCTGACCCAAATTCAGTAAATTCTTTGATAGCTTTTAATCTTTTATCAGCTTCTTCTGATAGCATTTTATCTCTTTTATAAGTTATATAAGCATATGCTTGCCTATCTGACCTTCCTACTCTACCTCTAATTTGATATAATGCTGCTAATCCCATTCTATCAGCATTTTCCACGATTATTGTATTTGCATTTGGAATATCAATTCCAGATTCTAATATAGTTGTACATACCAATACATTTGATTTCTTATCTATAAAATCTTCCATAATTTCTTCAATTTGAGCACCTGTCATTTGACCATGAGCATAAGCTACATCTGCTTCTGGAACTAGTCTTGATATATCATCTGCTTTCTTTTGAATTGTGTCAACTCTATTATAAATATAAAATACCTGACCTCCTCTTTCCAATTCCTTTGTAATTGCCTCTTTTATTACCTCTTCATCATACTCTAACACATAAGTTTGTACTGGTTTTCTATTTTGAGGTGGTTCATAAATAACTGACATATCACGTATTCCAACAATTGACATATGCATTGTTCTTGGTATCGGTGTTGCAGTCATTGTCAAAACATCTATATTAGATTTATATTCTTTTATTTTTTCTTTTGCTTTTACACCAAATCTGTGTTCTTCATCTATTATTAATAATCCAATATCTTTAAATTCAACATCTTTACTTAATAAACGGTGAGTTCCAATTACAACATCAACTTCTCCCAACTTTAGCTTCTTAATAACTTCATCTTGATATTTTTTTGTTTTGAAACGATTTAAAATTTCAACTTTAATTGGAAAATCCTTCATTCTATCTCTAAATTCTTCATATTGTTGTTGTGCAAGTACTGTTGTTGGAACCAAATATGCCACCTGTTTTTGATCCATAACAGCTTTAAATGCTGCACGAATTGCTACTTCTGTTTTTCCATAACCTACATCTCCGCATAACAAACGATCCATAGGTTTTTGAGCTTCCATATCAGCTTTTACTTCTTCTATACATCTTAATTGATCATCTGTTTCTTGATATGGAAACTTATCTTCAAATTGTTGTTGCCAAGGAGTATCCTTACTAAAAGCATATCCCTTTGCTTGCTCCCTCCTTGCATATAATTCAATCAATTCTCTAGCAACTGCTCTTAAATTATTTTTTACTTTTTCTTTTGTCTTAATCCAATCTTTGCTTCCTAAACTATTTATTTGTAATCCTAATGCATCTCCACCAATATATTTTCTGATAGCATCTAATTGATTAGTTGGTACATACAAAATATCATCATTTTTATATTTTAATTTTATATAATCTTTTGTTGTTCCATCTGCCGTTATTGTATTAACACCGATAAAAATTCCTATTCCATAATTTTTATGTACAACATAATCGCCAACTTTTAAATCTGCAAATACTACCTTTTCTCCTTCTTTATATGCTTGATGAATAATAGACTTTTTCTTCTTTCCTCCTTCTATTAACTCATCAGCAGCAACAACTACTTGATTTATTTCAAAATTTTCAAAACCTGCCGTTAATTTTCCAATAGCTATTGTAACTATATTTTCAGTTGATTTTACTATAATTGTTTGGTCCAGTTTTTCTTCAATCTTACATAAAATATCTTCTTTTTCGAATAACTCTTTTAGTTTTTTAGCTTTCTCTTTCGTTGAAATCATTACATAAATACTCTTTTTTTCAGTATTCCATTTTTTTATATCTTCAAAAAGATTTTCAATATCACTTTTATAATAACGAATTTCTCTATATTGAAAATTATATCTTTCTGCTTGCTTTTTTGTTACTGTATCTTGTTTTTCCAAATAAATTGAAACTTTTTCTTGTTCTACTCTTTCAAAATCAATTGAATCCATATTTTCTAAAACTTCTGGAACAATTTTATTTTTTTCTAATAAATTCTTTATAAGATTTGTATTATCTTGCAAAATATTTTTTTCTCTTTGCTCTATTTTATTAATTTCATCTAATACAATTAGATAATTATCCTTTACATAGTCTAATAAATTGCTACTCTGTGTATAAAATTCATTAAAATATTTATCAATTTTACTAATATAATTTCCTGCTTTTATTTGTTCTAAGTCTTGCTCTAATATTTCCTCTTGCTTACCTTCTATAAGTTTTCCTCTTATTTTTCCAATTATATCTTCTATGTTACTTTCTAGTACATATTCATGTGCTGGATAAATTTGTACTTTTTCTAATGTTCCGATTGATCTTTGACTACTTATATTGAAATTTCTTATTGAATCAATTTCATCTCCCCAAAACTCTATTCTTACACCAACAGTATCATTCATAGAAATATCAACAATTCCACCTCTTACACTAAATTGACCCCTTCCTTCTATTAAATCACATCTAGTGTATCCAAGTTCTACCAACTTTCTCTTCAACTCATCTAAATTGTATATATCACCAATTTTAAATTTTAATACATTTTTAAATAATACTTCTTTTGCTGGTAATTTTTGCATAAGTGCTTCTATTGTTGTAACAATAATTAGCTTTTTGTTTTCAATAATTTGATTTAAGACTTCTATTCTTTCATATGGTAAGTCCTGACTTTCCGCAATATAATCATATGTTACAATTTCTTTTTTTGGAAATAAAACAGTTCTTTCTTTTTGAAAATTTTGCATATCTTCTAAAATTTGCTTTGCTTGTATTTCATTATATGTAATCATTAATATTGGCTTTTTTTGATATTCATGCAATGCCGTTATAAATTCTGCCATTCCAACGCCAGTTAAGCCCGATATTGATATCGGACTTGTTTTATTTTCTATCTGTTTGTTTAGGTCTACAAATTTCTTTGATTTGCCTAATTCTCCTATTATTGTGTTCATTTTTATCTCTTTCCTTTGCTTTTTTACTAATTTTATGATTTTAATAATTTATTCTATTTAATATATAATTGCATTTCTTTTGTTTATTAATTATACTACATCTCTTATTGAAATAAAAGTATTTTTTATAAAAATACTGTATGAAAATACTTATTTTCATACAGTATTAGTGTTACTTTAAATCATACCCTCTTCCATCATTTCTTGAAAAGCTTTCACAGTTTTTCTAGCCAATTCAGCTAATTCAATTTTTTTCATAATTTCTCCATAGCCATCTTTAATTTTTTCATCAAAATCACGCCCTTCATATCCAAAAAAAGGAATAGCCAAATCTTTAACTTTTAAACCAACTTTTTCGCAGTTTTTAAATAACTCTTCAATCCTATGAAGATCCTTACTATTCATTTTTATCCTATTAGCATAATTTTTTAACATTTTCTTCTTATCCAATCCACCACAATCACACCTTTGTTCAAGTAGAAGCACTGTTGTTTGATAAATACCTACTTCTATGAATGGAATCAGAAGAACAATCATTTCAATATTAAAAAACTGAATATAAGTCTCTTGTACTACATCTACATTCTCATCTTCAACTAAAGATATCATTCCATTATCCATTAATTGTAAAATGCTATCAATTATCTGATATATTGATAATTCATCTCTAGTATTAATTTTTTTAACTAGTTCAAAAAAGCTAATAGCATTTTCTTTAGTATATTGCAATTTTGTAGGTATATAGGATTCAAGTGTAAGTCTATATCTTACCGAGCGCCAATCAAGTACTTTTTCATATATAATTTTTTCAATACTATCTGGTAATCTTTCATTTAATTTTACATAATCAGACTTACTTTCTAAATTCTTACTATTGCAAGTTATTTCCTCTAATAATCCAATAAACTCCTTTTCAGTAAAAATTTGGTGTGTTTTTAAATATCTCACAATTTCACATATACCATAAATATTTCCGAAGTTACAAGCAATTCTATCTATTTCACTTTCTAAAAAATTCAAATCCTCCTGCAAATTAAATTTATTAATAAACAGAGTTAATAGACACTGATTTATCAAAAAAGTAACAAATTTATTATTCACTCCCTTCAATTTTATCAATAAATCTTCAAAAAATTTTTTTATAGTTATATCAGCAATTTTAGTTTGAACAGCTATTAAAAATTTTTCTTTTTCCTTTAAACCTATATTAGTTATAAAAACATTTGGAGTAATATAACACTTTCCGTCTTCATTCCCAAAATATGCTTTTTCGTGAGTTCTAATTGTTAAAATTGCCTTTACATCATTTATAGATTTTATTATTTTCATATAAACTGTTTGGATATTACTTCTATAAAATGATTCTACTCTTTTATACTCACATTTAATTGATTTAAAGTCATTTTCATTAACTCTTGAATATAAAGAAAAACTATTTGGTGAAATACCACTATTCTTCAAATCACTAGTTTTCGATAACTGATGTCTTATAACATCACTGAAACTTACAACATTTGAATTATATACAACAATTCTAGCCGCATATCTAACCAATATCATGGAATTTTTATTTGCCTTCTCATAAATATTAATATTTACTGCCTGAGACACGTCTGTTCTTATATCCAAGTCATCATCATCACTAATCGTCATGATTTTCTTGATTTTTTTAATAACTTTTATTACTACATTTTCAAATCGAACTAAAAAATTGTTTAATTCACTTGCTTCATACATAAATAAATCGCAAATAAGAATACTGGGAAAATATCCCTTTTCAATATAATATTGAACTATTTCCGTAGCCTTCATTATCAATGCATCTGCTAATATAAAACTGCTTTGATCTGATTCTTTATCAGAAAGAAGTCTACTTAACCAGTAACTCCGTTGGGTTAAATGTACTTTATACATATAACTACTATTTTCCATTTCATTATAAAACTTAGCAATATCAGTTGTGTGGTTTGAGAAAAACCTACTTGTAAAATCTTCCTTCATTTTGTATCCTCCTACATATAATTTAAGTAACGTATGAAATAACTTTCATACAAAATTAATAGCTTCGTTCAAATTATATCATAAATTCAACTTCATTTCAACTTTTCCATTTTTTGTATATTTAGATTGACATAACATGATTGAAGTGTTATAATTTTAGTGTAACTATGGTTGTGTTTCACTTATTTTATGGAGGACAACAAAATGAAAAAAATTTCAAATGTAGAAGCACGAAATATCATTGAGGCTGGCTTTCCTGTAAAAGCACTTATTGCTAGAAATTATAAGCCAGTCAAAAATTTAGCCGATTTGGATAATTTAATTCGGTTAGAAGAACTTGGAGTTCAGCACTTTGAACTCTATTACGAGCCTAAAGACACAAAAATTCCAGCCAACGCATGCAAAATTTCAATGGTTGAAGCCGTTGAATTAATAACTAACAACAAAGAAAAAGTTTATTCAAAACTAAATGGAAAAGAATTAACTTTTTCATCTTGTGATGAACTCATCTCGTATCTTAAAAGGTGTCTTCTCAATGGCGACACTGGTGTATTGTACTGGTATGCTGACTAGGATAAAATGAGCACTTGATCTATGTTAGATTAAGTGCTCATTTTATTTATACAAAATTTTTCTGAAATCATTATAGAAGTTTTTCCCAAAAATATGGAATAAAATTTGACTTTTTATGTAAATCATGCTATACTAATACTAGAGTTACTTATAAAAATATAAAAAGACCTATCTCTATTTGTAAAAAAGAGAAGGCAGAAAGAGGTACTATATGGCAGCAACAGTAAAACCAATTAAAAATGTATCACTCACATGCAAAAAATGTCAAGGAAAACTTTGGAACGATGACTCTGCAACCAGACAAACTCAAGTAAGAGCCAAATATGGTTCAGAACTTCCAAATGACTGTGTTGACAGTGAACTTGATGGACATAAATGTCCATATCATAAGTAGCAAAAATCAAATGAGATTTTAGTTTAATTATAACTAAAATCTCATTTGACTTTTACAATATTTGCAAACTATTTTATCTTTTCACAACCAATCTATTAAACTTAGAATGAATATAATTTTCTAATTTTTCCATAAACAAATTTGGTTCAATTTCTTTCTTTGCAACCATATCTAACCCTTTTTCCCAACTAGCAGTAAGTTTTGGATTTAACATATCTGGCATAGAACGATTTACAATATCATAAATAATTTCACCTTTTTGAGTAGGAGTAATGATTTGGGTTTTTGAATTAATTTGTATATACTTTATTTTCTCAAGTTTTTTCATAATCTCTGCTCTTGTTGCACTTGTACCAATACCAGCACCTTTTATTTGTTCTCTTAACTCTTCCTCTTCTATTAATTTTCCTGCATTCTCCATTGCTAAAATAATAGAACCAGAGTTATATCTACTTGGTGGAGAAGTTTCCGCTTCTTTAGTTTCATAATTCTTCACATCAATTTTTTGACCTTTTTTCAATTTTTTTAATAAATCCAAATTCGTATTATCTGAAGTCTCATTTGAGGAATCATTTGATTTATCAGCATTTTTAGTATTTTCACTGCCATCATTATCCACACTTTTAGCACTATCTGTGGATTTTTTAGTACTATTTTTATCTATTGGTTTTAATATTTCTAAAAATCCCTGTTTTACACAAACTTTCCCACTTGCATAAAATAATTCATTTTCTACTTGAACAGTAACTTGAATTTTATTATATTCTGCAGCAGGATAAAATATTGCCAAAAATCTTTTTACAATTATTTTATAAACTTGTTTTTGTAACTCTGGCAATTTATCATAATTTTCATAGCCCTGCCCTGTTGGAATAATTGCATAGTGGTCAGTAATCTTACTATCATTTACATATTTTGTTTTAGCCAATTGATTTGTTGGATATTTTTCATAAATCATTTTTTTTATATAACCTTGAATTTCATCATCTCTAAAACCTTTAGAAATTCCATTCAAATTTTTTGATATTTCCTTTGCAACTGCTGTTGATAATACTCTAGCATCAGTTCTTGGATATGTTACTAATTTCTTCT
Source organism: Clostridium sp. CAG:575 (assembly GCA_000435535.1). Taxonomy (GTDB): domain Bacteria; phylum Bacillota; class Clostridia; order TANB77; family CAG-508; genus CAG-269. Next base: position 13,193 of record FR884552.1, read on the forward strand.
CATACAAATTTTGAATAATCTCTAAAGTTTCATCCGGCTTAATTTTAAACCTTTTTGTACATTCATTTTGTATTTCAGCCAAATTAAATAATAATGGTGCATTTTCTTTTTGCTTTGATTTCTTTAACTCTGTTATTGTTGCTTCTTTTCCTTGCAATGACAAAATAAATTTTTTTGCATCTTCTTCTTTTTTAAATCCTGTTTCATTATATAAACATGGATTTTCAAAAAATTTAGATTTTTCATTAACTTTCCATTCTGCTTTAAAAGATGATTCCTCATCTCCAAACTCTCCAACAATTTTATAATACTTTGTTTTTACAAAATTTCGTATCTCTCGTTCCCTAGAAACAATCATCCCTAAAACGCAAGTCATAACACGTCCAACAGAAATAGATGCTTTATCTTCATTTATTTGACTTGCCAAATTTCTCCCATAAATAATAGATAATAACCTTGAAAAATTTATTCCAATTAAATAATCTTCTTTTGCCCTTAAATATGCACTATCTGATAAACTATCATATGCTGAAGAATCTTTAGCTTCTCTAATTCCTCTTAAAATTTCTTCTTCTGTTTGTGAGTCAATCCATACCCTTTTTATTACAGCTTTTGGGTTTGGCTGTGCCATCATAAGTACAAGCCTTTGTATATATTCTCCTTCCCTTCCAGAGTCTCCTGCATTATAAATTTCTTCTATATCCTCTCTTTGCATCAATCCTTGTATAATATTAAATTGATTTGCAACTTGTGGAATAATCTCATATTTCCATTTTTGTGGAATAAAAGGAAGCGTATCTAATCTCCAAAACTTTAATTTTTCATCATATTTTTCTGGATAACTCATAGTTACTAAATGTCCTACACACCATGTAATAATCCATTCTTCTGATTCTAAATATCCATTTTTTCTATTAGTATTTATTTTTAATGCTTTTGCAAACTCCATTGCTACTGATGGTTTTTCTGTTATTAACAATTTCTTGCCCATTTCATTATCCTTTTTCTTCTAAATATTTTTTTGCCACTTCATATATTTCTTGAATTTTTTTTCTTGTATCTTCATTGTTAAAATTAAATCTACCATATAATTTATCCAAATAATTATGTTCTTTAATAATTTCCAAACTTTGTTTAAAGTTAAAATCATATACATAAGCAAAATGCGTTACTAATATTTCAGCACTTGTTTGTACTTTTTTATAATCAATTACTATATCTTCCATAAATTCTCTATAAATTTCATCAGATATTTCATCATTAGATAAGTCTGAACTTTCCCAAATTGCTTTTTTATCTCCTGTAACTAATACATAAAAAATATCTAATTTGTCAGCATCTCTAATTATTCTTGCATGTAAATTTTCTCTTTCTGTTAATCCCTTTTCAATATCTGCCCTATTATGGTTTAAAATTGCAAGCTTAATTATTTCATCAAATCTATCTGTAGCAATAAATTCTCTTATTAACCCATTATCAAATAATATTTTTACACCATATTCACCATGATTTATACTATCTTTATCTCTAAAAGTTTTATAAACTCTTGCTTGCTCAAACCTTCCAATATCATGTAACAATCCAATTAGTTCAGCAAGTTCTATATCTTCTTCATCCAAATTAAGTTGCTCTGCCAATTTTTTTGCAATTTGAGATACTCTTTCGATATGTGCTATTTTTATTTTTATTTTTTCATCCTCTGGATTATATTTTTCTACATATTGTTTAAATACTTTTTTGGCTTTTAATATATCTATTTCCATTTTATTTTCAATCCTTTGCTTTATCTTCAACATATTTATTTAATAAATTTATTAATTCATCTACTTTTTCTTTTGTTTCTTCATATCTAAATTGAAACCTTTTAATTATTTTTTCTATATAACCTTCATCTTTTATTATTTTATAACTTACATTATAATTAATATCAAAAATATAAGCTAATGTTATAAATAAATCATCGACTACATTATAATTTCTATCTTTTTCTATTCTAATAATCTTTTTTTTCTTAAAATTATTATACATTTCATCAGACAAAATGCTTTTTTCTATTTTCTCTTCTTGTCCATTCCAAAAGGTTTTTTCACATTCATACAAAATATCAATTTTATCTGCATCTCTAATTAGCTTTGCAAAAAACTCTTCTTTAGAAGTTAATCCATCTTCAATTTTATATTTGTTATGATTCTTAATTGCATTCAAAATTATAGAATCATACTTATCATCTTTTATAAAATTTCTCATATTTTTTTTTAGAATTTCAACAGCATAATCGCCATGGTCAAATTCTTTAATTACACCATAATTTTTAAATCGTACATATTGTTCAAATCTTCCTATATCGTGTAAAAGTCCAATTAAAGTTGCTAATTGTATCTCTTCTTTGCTTAAACCTAGCATTTTTGCAAGCTTTTCAGAAATTTGCATAACCCTTAATGAATGTTCTTGCTTTCTTTTTATATTCTCATTTTGCAAATCATATTTCTCTGTATATACTATAAACTCTTGCTTTGCCTTCTCTATATCTATCTCCACGTTTACCACCTGAAGAGTATTCTATCATATAATAATTTATTTTTAAAGAGTAATATAAGATTTTTTATCTAAGTTTTGAAATTTCCTTGAAAACTAAGCAATTTTGATATATAATACCCATACATAATACTTAAGCGAAAGGAATGATTAAAAAATGGCTTATGATTTTAAAACAGTAGAAAAAAAATGGCAAGATAAATGGGAAAAAAAAGGAACATTTAATGCTAAAAACGATTATACAATGAAAAAATGGTATGGACTTATAGAATTTCCTTATCCATCTGGACAAGGTCTACATGTAGGGCATCCTCGTAGCTACACAGCTCTAGATATAATAGCTAGAAAAAGAAGATTGCAAGGTTATAATGTATTATTTCCAATAGGATTTGATGCTTTTGGATTACCTGCCGAAAATTATGCTATAAAAACAAATGTACATCCAAAAATTACAACAGCTCAAAACATAGCTCACTTTACAGAGCAACTAAAATCATTAGGTTTTTCTTTTGACTGGTCAAGAACTGTTGATACAACAGACCCTAACTACTATAAATGGACACAATGGATTTTTATTCAATTATATAAACATGGTTTAGCTTATAAAGCAACTATGCCTATAAACTTCTGTACAGGATGCAAAGTCGGACTAGCAAATGAAGAAGTTGTTAATGGAGTTTGTGAAAGATGTGGTAGCCCTGTTGTCCAAAAAGAAAAATCTGAATGGATGCTAAAAATTACAGATTACGCTCAAAGATTAATTGATGACTTAGATGATGTAGATTTCTTAGACAAAATTAAAATTCAACAAAAAAATTGGATTGGTAGATCAGAAGGTGCTGAAGTAAAATTCAAAATTGCTAATATGGATAAAACTTTAACTGTTTATACAACAAGACCTGATACATTATTTGGTGCAACTTATATGGTTATATCTCCTGAACATCCTATTCTAAAAGAATTGGAAGATAAAATTGAAAACTTAAATGATGTTCAAGAATATCAGAAACAAGCAAGTTTAAAATCTGCATTTGAACGTTCAGAATTAAATAAAGAAAAAACTGGTATTGAAATTAAAGGTATTACAGCTATAAACCCTCTAACAAATAAAGAAATACCAATCTGGATTTCTGACTATGTATTGATAACTTATGGTACTGGTGCAATAATGGCTGTTCCTGCACATGATACACGTGACTATGAATTTGCTAAAAAATTCAATTTGCCTATAGTTCAAGTAGTTGATGGTGAAAATGTTGACTTGTCAAAAGAAGCTTTCACTGATGTTGCAACAGGAAAATTAATAAATTCTGATTTTCTAAATAATTTAGAAGTTTCAGAAGCTAAAAAAGTAGTTATTGATTATCTAGAAAAAAATAATATTGGTACAAAAAAAGTTAATTATAAATTACGTGACTGGGTATTTTCTCGTCAAAGATATTGGGGTGAACCAATTCCAATGGTCTATTGTGAAGATTGCGGTTGGGTTCCACTTGATGAAAAAGATTTACCTTTAAGATTACCAGAAGTTGAAGAATTCACACCTGGTGAAAATGGAGAATCTCCTTTAGCAAAACAAACAGATTGGATAAATACAACTTGTCCTCACTGTGGCAAACCTGCAAAAAGAGAAACAGATACAATGCCTCAATGGGCTGGTTCTTCTTGGTACTTCTTGAGATATATGGATCCACACAATGATAAAGAACTTGCATCAAAAGAAGCTTTAGAATATTGGTCACCAGTTGATTGGTATAATGGTGGTATGGAACATACTACACTACATTTATTATATTCAAGATTTTGGCATAAATTTTTATATGATATTGGTGTTGTTCCAACTAAAGAACCTTATCAAAAACGTACTTCTCATGGTATGATTTTAGGAACAAATGGAGAAAAAATGTCTAAATCTAAAGGAAATGTTATAAATCCAGATGACATTGTAAATGAATTTGGAGCAGACACATTTAGAGTATATGAAATGTTTATGGGACCATTTGATCAAGTTGCTGCTTGGTCTATGGAAAGTATCCGTGGGTGTGGAAAGTTCTTAGATAGAGTTTGGAACATGCAAGAAATGCTAGTTGATGGAGATACCTATTCTCCAGAAGCTGAAAAATTGATGCATAAGGCTATTAAAAAAGTTTCTCAAGATATTGAAGAAATGAAATTTAACACATGTATTTCAACATTTATGACAATGGTTAATGAATTCTATAAATTAAAGAAAATTAATAAATCTGAATTTAAAACATTTTTAACTTTATTAAATCCATTCGCACCACATATTACTGAAGAACTTAATAAAATTGCTGGATTTAATGAAGATGTAAGCTCTTATGCTTGGCCAGAATATGATGAAGAAAAAACTATTGATGATGAAATTACTTTACCAATTCAATTTAATGGCAAATTAAAAGCTACTATAACAATCTCAGTTGATGAAGATGAAAATAGCATAAAAGAAAAAGTACATAATGTAATAGATTCTAAATTAGATGGAAAAACTATTATTAAAGAAATTTATGTAAAAAATAAGATTTATAACATTGTTGTTAAATAGTTTAAATTACTATTAAAAATTTTACCCCCTATTGAGTTAAGTTCAATAGGGGCTTATCTTTGAATTGCTAATAATTATAGCCCTTGAACTTTTGAATTTAAATAAAAAATTTGATGACTCTGCTTGTCTAATTTTTCTTCACAGATTTCTAATCTTTTATCATGAGAATCTAATTTTTGAGAATGAAATGCAAATGCATCAAATAAGGTATCTAATTTTTGTCCGTGTTCAAATTCAATTCTTGTAACTGTATTTCCTATAGATTTAAGATCCTGTTTCATTTCTTTTTGTTCCACTTCAAGATTGTCTAATCTTCCTAGTATTTCTTCTTGTGAATTTTCTAATTTTCCAAGTCTCTCATTTGTTTTATTTTGTTCAATTACTAATTTTTCCAAAACCTTATCTCTTTGTATTTGATCACTAAATAATTTCATTTGCCCTTTTGCTAAATCATCATATTTTTGATTTAATCCTTCAAATTTTTGATCTAACCCTTCGAATTTTTGGTCTAACCCTCCGAATTTCTGATCTAACCATCCGAATTTCTGATCTAGCCCTTCGAATTTCTGAATTAATTCACCATATTTACCAGATAAAACACATAGCGTTTCATTCATAGTCACTAAAAGTTCATCTCTTTGTTGCTCTGTCATATTCTAAACCTCCTTCCTTAAAAATTGTAAAATTATTATACATTTTATAATATTTTATGTCAATAGTTTTTCTTTAAAAAGTTAATTTAACATATAGCTTATACTATAAGTTGTAATATAAATGTAATATATATTTAACAATATTGAAATACATATAATTTCTTTTTGTTGTATAATAATATTGAATAGATTTTTAAAGAGAAAGGGATTAATCAATTAACTAGATTAATATTT
>FR884552.1:19225-23767 GCA_000435535.1 Clostridium sp. CAG:575
TATATGAGTATAGAATCCGATTTAAAAAAAGATGGAATAATAGTAATAAAAAAATTAGATACATTAAAAATAAATTCAATAGCAAAGAATATTTCCAAAAAATTATGCGATACATTTCCAGACTTTGGTATTAATCAAAATGAACTATTTATCAAACTATCCAGATTAGATATGTATATAGCAAAAATGCCTGAAGGTATGTCTGAAGCCAATTATTTTTACAAAAATTCATCTATATATTTTAATGAACACATAGATTATAATGACTTAGAAGAATTTGCAATACACGAATGCATTCATTATATTCAAGAAGTAAAAGATAAAAAAAATTATCTAATTCGCATGGGGCTTTGTGATTATACTGAATTTAAAATTTATGGGCTAGGATTAAATGAAGCTGCTGTACAACTTATGACCTCAAAAATATTAGGTATTCCAAAAGAATTCGTTAAATACTTCAATATTACATTTGAAACAAATAGTCCTTCTTATTATCCATTAGAATGTTGTTTAGTAAATCAACTAGCTTATATTACAGGAGAAAATATATTATTTGAAAGCACAATAAACAGTAATGATAATTTTAAAAATACATTAATAGACGCTCTATCTTACAAAAATTTTATGAGAATTCAAACAGCTATTGATGATATTTTATTTGCTGAAGAAGAAATAATAAAAATAAATAATAAAATTGTTCAAATTGATGACAGAAATAAAAAAGTTGATTCTTTAATAGCAAAAATTAATAATTACAAAAGAGCAATTACTACTACTTTTATAAAAACTCAAAATCTTATTGTTACAAGCTTTTTTGATAAAGAATTCTATAAAATTAATACACTAGAAGAAATAGAAAACTACAGAAAAAAATTATATAATTTTAAAAATTGCCTTGGTTCTATTGAAAATTATACTTTTTTTAATGATTACTATGTAAACAAAATGATGGACTTAGAAGATAAATGTAATTTAATAGAAAATGGAATAAGTTTAACCTCAAAATATTTAATTATAAAAAAAGAGTCTAAGATTTTATCAATTTTTAGATTCATTAGAAATTTAATATTTAAAAGAAATATTAAAAATAGTGAAAAGAACTACACTTCATATAATCGTTAAAAAACTCGGATACTTTACTATAAAGTATCTGAGTTTTTTATCAATTTATACAGCTTCTTGATTTTCTGTAGCATCATTTTCTTCAATAATTTCTAAGCTACCAACTGAAACTTCATAAGCAACTCTATTTTCAACAGTTCCATCTTCATATTTTTTCTCATAGGTTCTTGATTGAACTCTTCCAACTAATTTTACTTTAGTTCCTACTTCTAAATTTTGACAAAATCTAGCATTTCTTCCCCATGCTATACAAGGTATATAATCTGATTTATTATATGCTCTGTTAACAGCTAATAAAATATCTGCAATTTCTCTACCAAAAGGTGTTTGTCTATATATAGGTTTTTTACAAATATATCCTATTAATACAACTTCATTTGTTACCATATCTTTTTTAACCATTTCATTATCTTCATCTTCTGGTTTTTCTTCTACTTCAATTACATCCTTTGCAAAAACAGTTAAAATTAATCTATTTTTTTGAGTGTCATAACTATTATAAGATCTAAATTGTCCTTTCACTAATAGATTTTTTCCTTCAGTTAACATTTCATCTGTTGCAATTCTTTCTGAAACTGTAATTGGAATAATATCTGCATTTCCACTTAATCTAGGTATTTCTAAATCAAAAACATAAAATTTTTCTCCATAAATTTCATGACTAAATCTTTTTTCTCCTGTAACCTTTCCAACTAATGTTAAATAGTTGTTTTCTAAATAATTTGTATCCAATTTTTTATCCTCCCTTATTTTTATCTGGTTTGTATTTTTATCTTAATGCATTTTCTCATCCGCTACATTTATTATTATACACCATTTTGCTGGTTTTGTCTACATAAAAAGTTAATTTTATTCAAAAAAAGCAAATTTTTCTATTCTGACCTATTTTTATCATTACAATCTATTTGAATCCCAGCAGAATTTATCTTATAGTTATCCTTATAAATCAAATCAGATACTTTTACAAGCTCAAATCCCTTCGCTTTTATATTTCTTATTAACATATCTAAAGAATCTGCAGTATGTTCTGTTCCATTATGCATTAAAATAATACTTCCAGATGACAATTTATTCTCTAACCTTTGCCACATCTTTTCTCCAGTTAATCCTGTATAATCCAATGTATCCAAATTCCATTGAATTGTATAATATCCTTTATCTGTTGCTGCTTTTATTACTGTATTATTATACTCTCCATATGGAGCTCTATATAAACTTGTTCTTTTCCCTATTAATTTCTCTATTTTATCATTGCTACTTTCTATTTCTTCTATATTTTTTTCATAACTTAAATTATTTACATGTGGATGTGTATTACTATGACTACCTATTTCATGACCAGCTTCATTTATTTTTTTTACATATTCAGGATATTTATCAATCCAATCCCCAACCATAAAAAAAGTAATTTTCACTTGATTGTCTTCCAAAATTTTTAAAATTTGATCAATATCATCTGCATTCCAAGCACAATTCATAGTTAAAGCTACTTTGTTCTGTTTAGTTTCCACTTGATAAATTGGTAATAATTTTCCATCTGTAGCAGACGTCTCTACTGTTTTTGAACTATTAGTATTCATGTTACTTACAGCACAAAATAACAATATAACTGTTGCCATAGACACTAAATATGTATAAATTTTCTCTTTACTAAATACAAAAAACATATAATCACCTGTTAATATATATTCCAATTTTCTATCAATATGACTATAAACATATATTTTTAATAGCAATACTACATATAAATTTAACATTTTTTATTATTTAAAATATTCTAATATACCAGTATAAATTCCCCACGCTAATTTATTTTGATAACCATCTTCTAATAATTGCTTTTCTTCTTCAGGATTAGATAAAAAACCACATTCTACAATAGAAATTGGAATTTCAACATGTTTCATAATATATACTGTATCTAATTTCATAGCAATTCTTTTATTTTCTTTTTGAATTGATTCGTTTAAACTTGATTGCAAAATTTTAGCTAATCTCATACTATCTTCATTCTTGCCATTGTAAAAACATTGCCATCCCCAATATTGCTGTTGTGGAATTTTATTTAAATGAATACTAACAAAAATATCAGCACTTGAATTATTACCTATTTTTACTCTATTCCTAATATCTGATATCTTTTTTTCCTTTAATGTTTGCTTATCTAAATCATAAATTGCTTTTTCATCTGAACGAGTTAATATTACTGTACATCCGCTTTGTTCCAATAAATTTTGTACCTTAAAAGCTATTTTTAAATTTGTCTCTGCTTCAGTTGTCCCTGAACTACTTTGAGCTCCTTCATCTGGTGTACCATGTCCAGCATCTAAAACAACTACTTTACCCGACACCGGAGTGGCTGTAGCTTCTTCTAGTTCATCATCCATTTTAATTTTAGTATCCTGATATACATAAGAAAAAATCCCTAATAATAAACAAATTACAAGAAAAGCTAATCTCTTTTTTTGAAAAATCAACATATAAATTTCATTCCTTTCATAAAAAAAACTCTTACTAATTTATATAGTAAAAGTTCTTTTTTATACTTATTTTATTTAAAATTATTAACTTATATTTTTTCTTTTATCAATTGCATAACTGCTACCCATAACAGATTTTGCAGCATGTTTTACTTGTGCACCTATTTCACCAATTTCCAGCATATTTGAAAATCTATCTTTATCAGCCTCTACAACTCCTATAGAAATAGAAGTAAGTGGAAATTGTTCAATAATTCCTTTTCTATTTGCAACCTCTATATATCCCTTTTCATTATCATCTTCAGTAAAAAACTTTGTAACCTCTACATCAAAATTAGCAATTATAGACTCACACAATTTTTCACAATGCAATATTGGCACAATTGCTATAAAGTCATCTCCACCAATATGCCCTATGAAAGCATTATCTGCAATATTTGAATGTATACATCTTATAATTGTATCTGCTGTAAATTTAATAATCTCATCACCCTTTAAAAATCCATAAACATCATTATATGCTTTAAAATTATCTAAATCCAAATATAAAACAGAAAATTCCTCATGATTTGAAATTCTTTTTTTCAACTCGGCATGAATTTGAACATTACCTGGTAAGCCAGTTAATGGACTAATTCTTCTATTTATTGTCAATAATCTACTCAAATTTTTAATTGTATAATACAAATATTGCGCATTTACTGGTTTTTTTATATAGTATTCTACTGATTCTTTTAAAATTTCAATTCTATGATTTCTTTCTGTTTCAGATGATACTACAATAATAGGAGTGATGCTATTATCTTCATCTCTACGAATCCTTTTACACAATTCTAATACATCAACTTCAATAGCATCTTCATTAATTATAATAATAGAAGGTATATTCTTTAGTGCATAATCTATCTTATCTGATGTTACACTAATAAATTTAAATTCC
>FR884553.1:0-18080 GCA_000435535.1 Clostridium sp. CAG:575
TTCATCTAAAAAGTTATATATTCTTTTAAAGAATTCTTGTATATTTTCACTTGTTCTATATTGTATTTCAGTATAATGGTTCCAGTATTCGTCTCTATTTGTTACATCTAGAGATTGTCCAGACAAACTACCAGGATTTCTTTCTTCTAATCTATTATCAATAAGTATTTCTTTTTCTTTAACATTTATAATTTTAGCTGTATGCTTTGCTCTAATTAAAGGAGAACAAATTATAATATCATAATCAATTATTTTTATTTTTCTCTTAATTCTTCAGCCTGTTTTATACCTTTTTTAGTTAAATCTTCATTTTCATTATTATATTGTTTTAATGCGTTATGTGGAACTTCTCCATGTCTTATATATATACTTTCATTATATTTCACTCCTATTTATAAATTATCAATATGCTTAAAAACTTCATCTAAAGAATATGTTTTATTTGATTTTATATCATCTAAACCTTGTTGCAACTTGCTTTTCAAATCATTTTTATCTCTAATTTTCCTTCAATTTTCTTTAAAGTTCTATGAGCATAATCATCTAATAAGTCTAATGCTTTTGAATATCTTCCAATTACTTTCAATATTTCTTTTGCATCTTAAATGCATGAATAAGAAAGAATACCAATTTTCTATGATATTCTTTCTTATACATTATTAAATTTGCTCTTTTGAGCAGGAATCTTATTCTTTCGATTCCTCTTTTTCACAAATTGCTTTTTCATTCATTTTTATTGTAAACCTGTTGTTCGCATATTCAATACTGAAATTTTTTAATGGATTTTTTTCTAAATATCTATAGATATCTTTCATTATTTTTCCATTTGCAATCTCATCTACTTTATTCATTGCCAAAATTATAGAATTTGATTCTTCTAACCTAGTATATTCATCAGTCAGAAGATTATTACTATTGAAATGAATTGAATCGCTTTCCGTTCCAAAAGCGACATAACATTTTGCGGAATCATCCGCTGGATTTCGTACTAAACTTACTTGCCAAATCAGTAAGTTTATGTCATCAGACGATTCGAAAACATCTAATATTCTTTGTAAACATCTTAGGCTTTTGACTAACACCCGACGACGTTCAAAAATACCTTCTGCTTTGACTGTTATTTCACTCATACTGCTTCCTCCTTTTGATGTATTAAAGCTTTCACAATTGCTACTTTTAATTATTTACATCTAAAAGTATAAGATATTTACATAATTTGTCAATACATTATGCTTATTTTATTTATTATCTTGTTTTACCTCTAATTTTTTAAGTAACATAAAAATTATCTTTCAGAATCTATAAACATTTTTTCAAACTATTTCTTTTCTTCCACATTTTCTTTTATATTTTCATTAACAAATTTTTCTATTGCTTTTATACTTTTATTTGACATATTCTCGCCAATTCTGTAATTTCCTGGATCAATCATATACTATCGTTCAATTGTTCAATAAATAGTTCAATCGAACCGTATTATCTCTAAATTAAAACTACTTCAAATTAGAAGTAGTTTTAATTAAAATTTTAATCACAATTTAAATAAATCAACTGTAATAAATTTGCAAATTGCATAATTGGATGATAATTACTATTTTCTATATAGTCTTTTGCAATATTTCTAACAATTCTGTTGTACAAGCAGTCATCTTGTATCAATCCTTCTGGAACAACAATTGTCTTTTTAGGATGACATTTTTTAACTATATATTTTCCATTTTCATCCTTGTCAAATGTTGTTGGCTCGGAAATAATTTGTAAAGCAACATCAAATGCTAATTTACAATTAATAACTCGTAATATTTGTCCTACATCATCATTATATTTTTTTATGTCATTTGTTACAATCATACAGTTACAAATAAGACTATACATTAAACACGATGCTATAATGAAACTATCTGGATTTCCTGTTATTCTTTTTTTGCAAACCCAATCATAATATTTTTTAAATAATATTAAATAATGATGTCCTATATCTTCTTTTTGAATATGTACTGGTATATCTTTTTCTACCTTTGGAATTATTTGTTGTATAGTTTCATCTACTATTCTTACAAAGTCATAATATTCTAATTCTAGTTTATGTATTTGTTCTTGTTTCTCTTTATACTCATTTATTGATTTGATGTTACGTTGTTTTTCAACAAAACTGGCCATAATAATAGCTTCTACGAATACAAAAATTACACATATTATTGTAGATATCCAAGAGCATTGTGGTATAAACATTATAAATAATGCTGATGCTATTGTTCCAAAAACAAAAGTTCCTAATGCCATTAAACCATTTTTCATATTTTTTCTCCTTATCAATTGACTTTCTCATTTTGCATTGTTAATAGTTACTATATCTTAACTCCATAAGTTGTATATAGGAGATTATAAAATTAAATATGCTAAAATTTTATCACATTTTATGTGAATTGTAAAGTAAATAAGAACTATTTCAAATATTCAACATTTAATTGTTTTAGATCTTCTAATACTATGTAAATATAGCAATTTTTTTATGTATATATGTCAGAATTGCAATTATCAACTAAATATAATTTGTTTCATATTATATTATAAGCATATTTTTTGTTGAAATATGCAAAGAAAGGATTGAATTGAATGAAAAAATTATTTTGCTTTTTAGTAATGATTGCAACATTTGGCTTAATAAATGTCTCATCATATGCAGCTGAAACTCCAGTATATGATGAAACTTTTAACAATAATCAAGGTGCATTTTATGCAAATGGTACTCCCATTGTTATTTCTGAAATCGATGGAAATACCACAATAACTTGGGATGGCGGAAAGCAAACTGTTCCAAATACTGTAAGTGTTTTTGGTGGTGGAAATGGTGGCAACTATGAATTATCACAAATTACTATGGAAAGTGGAACTGTCCAAAATTTAGTTGCTGGTGGTATTGGATTTACCGCAGATAAGCCTTCTACTGTTACAAATGCTAATGTTACAATAAATGGTGGCTTAATATCAAATGCTGTTACTGGTGGTGGATATTTTAATGCAGAAGTCGTAACTTCTAATTTAAAAATTAATGGCGGTACTGCTTTGACAGTTCAAGGTGGCGGTATGGCTAGTGGAAAAATTGATGGTGTAAACTATTCTGTTGGAACTAAAGAAGATAGTATAAGTTCTCCTAATAGAACAGAAACTGCAAATGTAACAATTTCAGGTGGAAAAATCACTTATGGAATCTTTGGTGGTGGTCAAGGTTATTCATATACTGGTACTGCTAATCTCACAATATCTGATGGTGATATGAGTAATTCTTATGTTACTGCTGGTGGTTCTAATGGATATACTAGCTCTGCAAATGTTAAGTTGACAGGTGGTAAAATTGGCGTTTATCAAACTGTTAACAGAGGTACTCTAAATACCGCTATTGTTAAAGTCGCTGGTGCTTCTATTGGGAAATTTTATGTAGGTGGTGAAACTGAAGATAAATCTGTTACCGGTATTATTAATAAAATTAACACTTATTTAGTTAGCGGAAACATTGAAACTTTGGATTCTGGAACTAGCAATGGTTCACCTATAACTCTTGATAATGAAGCTTATAATGTAACTGCAACAAATTCTGTTAAAATAACAAATGATAATATTGGTAATTCTAAGAAATCTATTTCTTATGATTTTACTGTTTCAACCAAAACTGTAAAATTATTTGTTAATCAAAATATGAAAATGCCTATTGTTGTTACTACAAATCCTACTGGATATGAGGATATTTTTGTTGATTTGTTTTCTTATTCAGTTGATGACGAGTCTATTGCAACTGTAAGCGCCGATGGTGTTATTACTGGTGTTTCAGAGGGTAATACTTCTATTACTGTTAAGAATGGTGAAAAAGTTGAAACTATTGATGTTACTGTTACTGATGTTCAGTATTTGATTGTTTTACTTTCTGTTATTGTTACTCTTGTTGTAATTTTATTAACTGTTTTATTTTCTTTTTTGTATTTGGAATTATTATAGTATGATTTTTTTGGAATATTAATATATTTCTGAAAAAAAGAGACAAAAAGGTGAGGCTGATTTTGAATGTCTCACCCTAAAATTTTAAATTTGCAACCTCAAAGCATTTAACACAACAGTCAAACTACTAATTGTCATTGCAAATGCAGCAATCATTGGATTCATAGTAATTCCTAATGGTTGTAAAATACCACAAGCAATTGGAATCATACAAATATTATAAAAAAATGCCCAAAACAAATTTTGTTTTATATTTCGCATAGTTTTCCTGCTAATTTCAATTAAATCATCAATTTTTTCCAAATTATCATTCATAAGAATCACTTGTGATGAGTCTATAGCAATATCTGTACCACTTGAAACTGATACGCCAATATCTGCTGTTACAAGGCTTACACTATCATTTATTCCATCGCCACACATCATTACAAGTCCATTTTCTTTTAATTTTTTTATTTGTTCTGATTTTTCTTTTGGTGTGACATTTGAAATAACTTTATCAATTCCTATTTCTTTTGCAATAATTTCGGCTGTTTTTTCATTATCTCCTGTTAACATTACAATATTAATGTTTTTATTTTTTAGTTTTTGTATTACATTAATAACATTTTCTTTTAGAATATCTTTTACTCCAATTAATGCAATTAAATTATCATTTAAAGCCACAAATAAAATACTATTTCCTTGATTTACTAGAATGCGCTCATCATTATTATTAATATTAGTATTCATTTTGATATTATTTTCTATCATTAATTTTTTGTTACCTATTAGATATTTGTCTCCATTTAAAGATATTCCCTCTACTCCAAATCCAGGTATTGCTTTAAATTCTTTTATATCTTCTAATTTAATTTTTTCTTCCTGTGCTTTTTTTACAATTGCTCTTGCTATTGGATGTTCGGATTTGTTTTCTATACTTGCAACTTTTTTTAATATTTCTTTTTCTTCAATATTGCTATAATTATATATTTTTGAAATATTTAATTCTCCTTTTGTTAGTGTTCCTGTTTTGTCAAAACAAATTGTTTTTACTTTATGAGCATTCTCCAATGTTTCACTGTTTTTTAAAAGTATTCCTTTTTTACTTGCATTTCCTGATGCAATAACAATTGCAAGAGGTGTTGCAAGTCCCAAACTACATGGACATGCTACAACTAATATGCTTACAAATATATTTATTGCAGTTGCCACATTTTTTGAAATTATAAACCACAAAATAAAAGCTATCATTGCAATTACTAAAACTACTGGTATAAAATACCCACTTATTGTATCTGCTATTTTTGCAATTGGTGCTTTGGTACTTGTAGCTTGTGTAACAAGTCTTACAATTTCTGAAACAGTTGATTCTTTTCCTATTTTTTCTGCTTTGTATTTTATTGTTCCTTCAAAATTTATACTTCCAGCAATTACTTTTGCTCCCGCTTCTCTTTTTATTGGAACACTTTCGCCTGTTATAAAAGCTTCATTAATATGAGTTGTTCCCTCTACTACTTCTCCATCTACAGCAATTTTTTCTCCAGGTTTGCAAATTACAATATCCCCTTTTTTTATTTCATCTAAAGTCACTGTAACTTCTTGTCCGTCTCTCATAATTACTGCATTGTTGGGAGTTATACTCATTAATTGTTGCAATGCTTCTTTTGTCTTATCTTTGTTTTTATTTTCTACAAATCTTCCTATTTCAATAAAAAATATAACTATTGCTGCTGACTCATAATATAAGCTTTCTACGTGCATTATATGTCCTTTTAAAATTTGGATTGTCTCATATATACTATAAATGTAACTTGCTAAAACTCCTATCATTACTAGTGTATCCATATTTGGTGTTTTGTGTATTAGATTCTTATATCCATTTTTTATTATGTCTTTTCCTAATATTAATACTATTGTTGTTAGAACAAACAATGATATTGCATAATTGATTGGATAAGTCATCATATTTAAAAATGGAATTACTGGCAGTCCTATCATATGTGACATTGATATATATAATACTAATATTGATATTATTGTGATTGAAATTAATTTATATTTTTCATTTGTTTTTTTCTTTTCTTTCTTTTCAAAATTATCTATACCAAGGCTTGAAAAACCTGCTTTTTCTACAAATTTTTCTATTTGCTCTAGTGTTAATTTTTTGTCATCATATTCTATGTTTGCATTATTCATAATTAAATTTACACTTGCTTGTTTTATTCCATCTTGTTTATTTAAGTATTTTTCTAGTCCTGACGAACATGCACTACAGGTCATTCCATCTATTTTTAATAATACTTTTTTCATATAAATATTTGCCTTTCTAATAATTTATTTATAAAATAGATACAATAATTATTCAGCTTTAAATCCTGCATCTTCTATTGCTTCTCTTATTCCCTCTATACTAATTTTGTCTTCATCATATTTTATCATTGCTTGTTTTGCTTCTAAGCTAACTTCCGCTTCTTCCACTCCCTCTAAATTATTTAGTACCTTTTGTAATCTTGTTGAACATCCGGTACAGTGCATTCCTTCAATTTTAAATTTTAATTCTTTCATAACTATATCCTCCTTAATTTTATTATTTATTAAATTTAGTCTCTTTTATACAAAAAACAATCTTTATCATGTGAATATATAACTCCAATAGCTTGCAAATATGAATAAATTATAGTAGACCCAACAAACTTCATTCCTCTTTTTTGTAAATCTTTTGAAATTGAATCTGATAGCTCTGAAGTAGTCTTATCAATTTCATAAACTGTCTTTCCTTTTGTAAATGTTTTTAAGTAATTATAAAACGTTCCATATTCTTTTTGAATGTCTTTAAATATTTTTGCATTTTTAATACTTGTATTAATTTTTAATTTATTCCTTATTATTTTTTCATTCAACAATAACTTCTCAATTTTGTTATTATCATAATTGCATATTTTATCTATGTCAAAATCATCATATGCTTTTATAAAATCTTCTCTTTTATTCAATACACATTCCCAAGAAAGCCCTGCTTGAAATGACTCTAATATTAACATTTCAAACAAATATTTATCATCAAAATTTGGCTTACACCATTCCTCGTCATGATATGTTATATATGTAGGATTTTTCAAATTACACCATCTACATCTTATTTTATTTGTCATTTGTTACATCTCCATTTCCACTAACAGGTATTGAATCCCCTAAATATGTAGATTCAGGTTTAAAAATACATTTTATAAAATCTTTGTTTCTTGCTAATATTTCTCTACATTCTCTGTATGTTGCTCCTACATATTGGCGTGGATCTGAATTTACTCCATAAGCTTCTAATCCTAATTGATTTGCTATATATATAGCTCTGTATAAATGATATTTTTGCGTTACTATAATTATTTTATTTGCCTCAAATACTTCTTTTGCTCTATATATACTTTCATACGAAGAAAATCCAGCATGGTCCATAAAAATATCTTCTGAAGGTACCCCATTTTTTATAGCATATTCTTTCATTACATTTACTTCGTCGTACTCTTTTCTTCCATGGTCTCCACTCATTATTAGCTTTTTAGCTACTCCATTTTTGTATAATGCAATTCCTTCATTTAATCTATCTTCTAGCATTGGACTTGGCTTGTCTCCCCAAATTCCTGCTCCTAATATAATAATGCAGTCTATATCTTTTATTGATGAATATTCATTATCTGTAATTATTTGTTTTTTAGTTGATATTTTTACATATGTATTTATTCCCAAAATTGCTATTATTAAAATAATTATAATAGCTAATATATATAGTAGTATATTTTTCATTTTATACCTCTTCATTTTTTAAAATTACAATAACATATTTTTTTATAATATTCAATACTTGTTTCTATTTTTTTTTTAGTATATAATATATAAAAAAATGGAGAGTGAAACTTATGATAAATCATGAAGATAATCCGGATTACCTAAATTCATTTTTAGATTATTCAATAACTATATTAAATAAATCGCCTAATTCTATTAAAGAGTATAACTACGACCTAGCAACATTTTTAAAATTTATAAAAATTAGATTCGGTTTAACAAAAGAAGTGGATTTTTCAAAAATCACAATAAAAGATATACCCTTAGATGTTATAAAACAAATAAAATTAGATGATATTCATGCTTTTTTAAGTTATCTTACTAATACTTACCATAGTAAATCTGCAACCCGTGCAAGAAAAGCATCTAGTATCCGTGTTTTTTTTAACTATCTTGCTGCAAAAGCCAATTTAATAGAAATTAATCCAGCTCAAAATTTAGAAACTCCAAAATTAGATAGAAGACTTCCAAAATATTTAAGCTTAGATGATAGTAAAAAATTATTGGCAGTTACTGCTGATGATGATAATAGAAATGCTAAAAGAGATTATGCTATGATTACTTTGTTTTTAAATTGTGGCATGCGTTTAGCTGAATTAGTTGGCATTAATATAAATGATATAGATTTTAATGAAAATAAAATGACTGTTATTGGTAAAGGTAATAAGGAGAGGACAGTATATCTTAATAAAGCTTGTATTAAAGCAATAAATGAATACCTAACAGTTCGTCCAAAAGAAGGTATTAAAACTGATAAACAAAATTCAAAAAAAGCTTTATTTTTAAGTGAAAGAAAAGAACGTATCAGTAGAAGAACTGTTCAGTATATTGTTGACAAAGAATTAATGAAGGCTGGTTTTGATTCCAAAAAATATTCTGTACATAAATTAAGGCATACAGCAGCTACTCTTATGTATCAGTATGGACAAGTGGATATTAGAGCTTTACAAGAAATTTTAGGCCATGAGAGCATTTCTACCACAGAAATTTATACTCACGTTGCAAACGAACAAGCACGTGATGCAATAGAAAAGAATCCACTTTCTAATATATAAAAAAGATAGTGTTTAGTATTATTCGATTTTCCAATATTATATAAAAAGTACATTCTTATAAATAAAGAGTGTACTTTTTATATTAAAAACCTAGTTTTAAAAAGTAGGAATTAATATTTTTTGACCATTATACACATCAGCATTATCTAAGCTATTTATATTTTTTATTTCATATACTATAGTTCTTATATCCTTGCCTTTAAAATATGAATTTTCTTCTCTTTCTTTTATTGCAATTTCCCATAAAGTGTCTCCGTTATAAATATATTCTTCTTTATATTTTTTATTTGCATTTGAATATGTTTTATTAGAAAACATGACCATCATCATTAATATAAAACATGCAATACTAATTGATTTTAAAAATTTCTTCTTATTTACTATTTTCATATAATTACCTCCTGTAATGCAATATAATTAACATTGTAATATGTTATATATATTAAGAATGTTTGTTTGCTTTACGAAATATATTATAAGCGAACATTTATTCTTTGTCAATACTTTTTTAAAAATATTTTAAATAAATGTTCGCTTTTATTTTTATAATAACGTTATTCTATTTCTTATGAATTCGTACATAATATGGCTTAATATCTAAATACTGGTTCATATATACTAAATTGCCATTAACATCAGTAACCTTTATATTAGGAAATGTTAATATCATTTTTTTATCTCCCCAATGTTTATATATAAAGTTTGATAATTTTTCATCATCATAGATTTCGTGATATATATTTATAACCATTTCTTTGTTTGGCACATCTATATCATTTTTTGTAATCATTCTTATTAAGAAAAATCTCATTGCAATTCCTGTAATTACACAGTCAATGAATAATAATATTGTAATAGTAACAGTTAAAATTCTTAATTTTTTTGTTGATATTTTTGTTTTTATCCAATCAAATAGTCTATCTATTTTCGGATTAAATGAAGCCATTAAATAAATTGCTAAAAATCCCCAAAATAGTGAAAAATAAACACATATTCTGCCATTAATATTTAATGGCATATCTGAATAATCCCACCATTTTACATGTAATATCATTTCTCCAAATAAACTTACTAAGTATTCTATAACTGAACCTAAAATAAATCCTCCTATAAATAGTGAATTATATTTTTTGCCATATTTATGTAAGAACATTATCATTATTGTTGCTCCAAGTCCATAAATTGAGCAAAATGGTCCATATAAAAAACTCTGTCTACTTTCCCATACTCCTTTTGTTACTATTCCAAAAATAGTTTCTATTATATAACCTACAACACTATAAATAATAAAGTATGCTAAAATTCTCCATACAGTTAATCCCATTATTGTAAAGTTTTTCTTTTGTTTTATATCTTTAGTTTCATTTTCTGTTTTAGTTTCTTTTATAATATCTAAGTTTTTATCAGTTTCCAAATTTGTTTTTACTTGATTTTTTTCTACATTTTTTGGCATCTCTACAATTTTCCTTGTATAATATATTTGGGTTTTTAAATTGGATTTACCCATAAACCATTTATTTAAATTTATACCTTTAAATTAATTGCTTTAATTCTTCTATCTTTTGCTTATAAAATTCTATTGTTTTTTCATATGTTTCTTTGCTTTCTAAATCGACGCCTACCATCTTTAATAAATCTATTGATTTTTTACTACAACCTTGTTTTAACATATTTATATATTTTTCTGTAAATCCTTCTTCTTTATTTAAAATTTTTGTTGCAATTGCTATTGCAGCAGATACTCCTGTTGCATATTTATAAACATAAAAATCACTATAAAAATGTGGTATTCTTGCCCACTCATATTGAATATTTGTATCTATATTAATATCATTTCCAAAGTATTTTTTATTTAATGAATAATATTCATTATTCAAATCTTCTGCTGATAGCATTTCTTGATTTTCTATTTTTTCGTGTACTATTTTTTCAAATTCTGCAAACATTGCTTGTCTAAAGAATGTTGCTCTTATCATTTCTAATAATTCATAAAGTAGCTCTGCTTTTTTCTTGTTATCTTTTTCATTTTTGATTTGATAATCACTTAATAAAATCTCATTTACTGTTGATGCCACTTCTGCTACCATTATTGTATAATTTGCATCAATTATTCCTTGTGTTTTATTAGAATAATATGAGTGCATACTGTGTCCTAATTCATGTGCTATTGTACTTACATCTCTCTTGCTATGTACGAAATTCATCAACACGAATGGATGAACTCCATAAACTCCCATACTGTATGCTCCACCTCTTTTATTTGGCTTTGCTTCTACATCAATCCAATTATTATCGAATGCTTCTTTTAATTTATTAGTGTATTCTGTTCCTAATATTGATAATGCATTTAGCACTTCTTGTTTTGCTTCTTCAAATGTTATATGGTCTTTTCCTTCTTCAAATGGATTAACATATAAATCATACATGTGCATTTCTTGTAGTCCTAAAATTTTCTTTTTTAGTTTTAAAAATTCGTAATTTGTTTTTATATTTTCATCTATTGCTTCTATTAAGCTATTATAAACTTTTATGCTTGCGTCATCATTTATTACTGCTTCCTCTAATGCTGATTGATATTTCCTAATTTTAGCTGTTGTTGTTTTTGTTTTTACATTACTTATATAAAGTTCTGTAATTGTATTTATAAATTCACTATATTTTTTATACATCAAGTCAAATGCTTGTTTTCTTACTTTAGCATTTTGATTTTTTAAATATAATGTGTAATTGCTATCTGTTAGTTCTACTTCTTTTCCTTCTTCATCTATTAATGTTCCAAATTTAAATTCTGCATTTGTTAGTATATCAAATGTGTTTTCAGAAGCGGAAAATACTTCTGAATAATTGGCAAGTAAATTTTCTTCTTCTTTGCTTAATATATGTTTTTTCTTTTCTAATATGTCTTTAATGTCTCTTTCATATGGTTTAAATTTGCTGTTTTCAGTTAAGTATTTTTCAATTTTATTTTCATCTGCATATGTTATTTCTGGTGTTATAAATGATGTTGCTACACTAAATTCTGTTCCTAAATTTTCTACCTCTTTAAATATTTTTATTCCTTCTTGATTTGACATATCTAAATGATATGTTAGCATTCCATATGAATATACTTTTTCAAATTTTTCTAGTGCTTCTTCATCTAATTTGTAACAGTTATATAAATTTTCTGGAGTATCACATAAAATACCTTGATATTTTTTAATCTCATTTAATAATCTTTTTATTTCTTCTTTTGTTTCTTCATATTTTTGCATACTTTGAAATATATCTTCTAGTTTCCAATTGTACTTTTCTTCCATTTTTATCCTTCCTTTCTCGTATATTAGGATTTTATCCTTTTTTCTATTGCATTTTACCATAAAAATTATTAATTGACTACATTTATTTATAAAAATGATGAGATTTAAAAAATAACTGCAATTCGATAAGAAAATTATAATATTTTTTATCGAACTGCAAAAATATTCTATTATAAAAATTATTCATCTCTACAATAAAATAGGCTCAATTTGTTCATTGTCTAATGCATATTCTATTGTTTTAATTATATATTCAGAATCAAATACAATTGAACGTGGTTTAGTTATTGGGTTATCTTGTCTAAAAGGAACAAAATAATAATTTTTTCTATTAAGTAAATTTGCAATATTTACCGCATTAGCACCTAATCCATTATTAGTAGATGGAGCTATTACAACTGGTAAATTATTTCTTAAGTGAGATTTTACTGCCATCGTAGCAGGTGTATCTATTATATCACATGCAAGTTTTGCCATTGTATTTCCAGAACAAGGGGCTACAATCATAATATCTGTAAGTGCTTTGGGGCCAATTGGTTCTGCTCCTTGTATTGTATGAATAATTTTCTTGCCGGTAATTGTTTCAATCTTATTTATAAAATCTTGTGCTTTTCCAAATTTTGTATCCATCTTATAGCTGTTATATGACATAATTGGAATTATATCAGCACCTTTGTCTATAAGTTCTTTCATTTTAGGAATTGTTTTGCTAAAAGTGCAAAATGAGCCAGTTAAAACATATCCTATTTTTTTATCTTTTACATCCAAAATATACATTCCCTCCCTTCATTCGACATTTGTATATTATATGAATAAAAAAATAAAACTCTACCAAAAATAACTTGGTAGAGTTTTCGTCACATATAATGTGACTATATGTTTAACCCTTCTCATATTGTATTATAACACTTATTACATATTATGTCAATAGATATGGAAATATTTGTATTTTTTAATTCTTACCTAAAATATATGGTAATGCTGTTGTTCCATCTCCACTTGCTATGTAAACTCCATCGTTCATTACTACTACAGGGCGGATACCCCAACAATATCTATATACATCATTATTAATAAGCCCTTTGAAACCTCCACTTATAGCATAAATTTTTTCACTCCCGATTTGCTGATGCAAGCCAATAATTTGCATCTATATTTCTTATTCCACTTGTATTATTATTATTTCCTGTTATTTCATATGCTTCTTCATATGTCATTATATGTACATTATTAATATATCCATCTTTATCCAATTTTATATCTTTATACATATCCCAATATCTTTTATTTATTTCTTCTCCACTATTTAAAATATTATATTCTGTTTTTCTTATACCACTAGATAATAAATATTCTGCTCTATTGGTATCATTTGGCGTTGTATAATAATACACAAAATTTTCTGGACTTCCAGCATGTATTAATTTTGTTACATATATCTTTTCATTTTTTGCATTATCTATTATTGTATTAATTTCATCATAATTTTTGATTATTTTTCCTGTACTATCTTTTATTTCTAGTATTTGCCATCCATCATATGCTGGTGTTCCAAATCCACTTTGTGTTGCTACACTTTCATTTCTGCTTGTTATTATTCTTCCGTCTTTTATATATTTTTCATTAGTTTCATCTCCCTTATAAGTAAAACCTCCAAATGTAAAATTCAGTCCTTCACTGTCATTTAAATTAAATACAGCATTTATAGTTTTTTCTTTATTTATCATATATAAATTTTGTAATTTCAACTTTTGTATTTCTGCTTCTGTCCAATCTCCTGCATCATATTTTACCAAATTTACTGCTGATGTATATTTAGCTACTTTTACTTCTACTTCTTTTATTATTATTTTTCCATCTCCATATGTTCCTGTTATTACAAATGTATATGTTCCATTTTTTGTTATTGCATATGGCAATATGTCTGAATCTGTTCCATCTTTTAATTTTACTGCACATTCTGTTCCAAATTTTTCTAGTGTTGCTGTAAAGTTTATATATAATGTTGTCCCTCTTGTTTGTGAATTATTTGCTACTGAATTTGATGCATTTGTATTTGTTGTACTTGTTCCTATATATGCCTCTCCTACTATTATTTCTGGTTCTATTAATATTGTTTCTTCTCTTTCTTTTCCACTTACTGATATTACTTTAAATTTATACTCTGTTCCTACTTCTATTTCTTGATCTATTCCTTTTTCTTCTCTTGTTCCATAACATTGTATTACATTTCCATTTACACATTCTACTCTATCTATTCCATTTTCATTATCTCTTATCTTAATAAGTATTTGTGCAATTCCATTATTTCTTGATTTAATTTCATAAGAAAAATCTATTCCACTTTCATTTTCTACTTCTGTTATGCTTAAATTACTATCTATCATATATGTCTTTATTATTCCATTTTTCTGCAATGTTACTTTTTTACTATTTGTTGTCACATTTTCTTTTAATATTGGGTCGTATTCTGATAATTTCTGTGTTAACCATTCTTGTGTTATATCATCTAGTGTTGCCCCTGCTAATTTTTCTACTTGTAACTCTTGTATTGCTAAATTTAAACTTTCTTTCATATCTGATTTTGTTTGTGCTACCTTTGCTTGCTTTGCTCGTGCAAATAATCCATTATTTCCTGTTAGTGTTGCTATTACTACACCTGATAAAACTAATAGTATTACTATGGTAATGACTAACGCTATTAATGTAATTCCTTTCTTTGTCCTTATTGAACTATTTCTTATAAATTGAAAGTTTAAATTATTATTTTCTGTATTACTTTTAGTGCTCATTTTTTTCTCCTTTGTATTTGTTTAAATACCCTATACGGATAATACTAAAATAAATATACACCATTTGGAGTATTCTGTCAACACTATTTGGAGTATTTTATATAATGACTGAGAGGTGATACTATAATGTTAAGATTAAGAGATTTAAGAGAAGATAATGAATTAACTCAAGAAGCATGTGCTAAAATTGCTTTTATATCAAAAAATTCATATATTAGATATGAGAAAGAAGAAAGAGTA
This sequence comes from Clostridium sp. CAG:575, assembly GCA_000435535.1. Taxonomy (GTDB): domain Bacteria; phylum Bacillota; class Clostridia; order TANB77; family CAG-508; genus CAG-269. Next base: position 15,205 of record FR884553.1, read on the forward strand.
ATTCCTTTAGATACTTTAATTTATTATGCTAAATATTATAATACTTCTTTAGATTACTTAGCTGGTTTAACAAATTCACCTAAACCATATCCTAAAAATTAATTTTATATAATAAAAATTGCAGCATACTTCTGTACACTGCAATTTTTAAAAAAACTATATTTGTTTTTACTGTTCGACATTTTTCCACAAAAATCATGGAACAAATTCTCTACGTCCCCATTGTTCTTTTTCCATTGTTCCGTCCCAATGTTTATTTTCCTAAAATAAGTTTCATTTCTTCATTTCTTTTAACTTTTTTAGTTGTCGTTTTAATCAATTCCTTATCACTTAAAATCATATTCATTATGTGTTTATATCTTGGAACTGTTGTATTTACTTCTTCTTTAATTTTATTCCAAATTATATCTCTGATTTCTTCTTGTGGAATATTTCCATATTTTTCTTTTACAACTTCTTTGTCATATACAATTTTAACAGAAAGTTTTAGGTCGTTTTTATCGTTTTCATCTGGCATTCCAAATACCATTGATTCTGAAACTAAATCAATTCTATTAACAAGCGTTTCTATTTCTTCTGGGAATATTTTTTTACCATTTTTTAAAACAATCATGTTTTTTTCTCTTCCTGTAATAAATATAAATCCATCTTTGTCTATATAGCCTAAGTCTCCTGTATAGAACCATCCATCTTTTAAAACCTTGTTTGTTTCTTCTTCATTTTCATAATATCCTAGCATTATATTTGGTCCTTTTGCTCTAAGCTCTCCTATTCCATTTTGGTCTTTGTTTACAATTTCTACAGTTACATTTTCCATAGGTACACCTATTGAGCCATTCCTCGTTTTAAAGTCATTTTCTGCACAAATAACTGGAGATGATTCTGTTAGTCCATAACCTTGTATTAATCTAATTCCTAATTCATTAAATCCTTTTTGTACATTTGGGTCTAATGGAGCTCCACCAGATATTATAAATCTCATTTTTCCGCCAAGTTGTTCTATTATTTGTTTAAATACTTTTCTTCTAATATCAATATGAATTGCATTTAGTATGTTTGTTATTTTTGTTGCTAATTTTATTAATTTTGTTTTTCCTTGTTTGTCAATTTCTTTTAATACTTTGTTATAAATAGCTTCTACTAAAAGTGGAACTCCTACAAAAACAGATATTTCATATTCTTTTAAATTTTGTGCAACATATCTTAATCCGTCTGGAAATGCTGTTTTTACTCCACATGCAAGCATCATTATCATTGCTGTTGAACCAAAAATATGATGAAATGGCAAGAATGCGAGGTTAGTGTCTGTATCATATATTCCTTCAACTTTTTGCATTGCATATACATTTGATGTAATATTATTTTGTGATAACATTACTGCTTTTGATTTTGATGTTGTACCTGATGTAAATAAAAGTATGTTCATTCCATATGAGTCTATTTTAGTTGTTATAAATTCTTTATTTCCTTGTTCTAATAGTTCTTTTCCTTGTTCTTTCAAGTTTGGAATATTTTCATATCCTTCAATTTTTGACATACATATATATTTTGTTATGTTTGTTTGATTTCTGTTTTTTATTTCTTCAATTTTTTCTATGTATTTTTCGTCAAATATGATAACATCTGCTTTGCTTCTAATTAATGAACTTTCCAATTCGTCTATTTGTAAGTCTTTATCTAATGGAATAGATACATTTGCTCCTAATAAATTTGTTAAGTGTGATAATGCCCATTCATATCTATTTCTTCCTACAATAGCTATTCTTTTGTTTTTTATTCCTAATTCGTATAACTTAGTTCCTAATGAATTTATTTCGTCTAAAAGTTCTTTATATGTTATATTTTGATATTCTGCTTTTTTTCCGTTTGTCTTTTTAATTACAAATGCTATGTGATTTTCATATTTTTTTACTGAATTATAAATTAATTCTTTTATATTTTCAAATTGTGTTACTTTTCTTTCTTTTTTCATTTTTGATATCCTTTCTTAACAAGTCAAAACTTAATATTAAGTAATCTTTTAAATTATTAATATGCGTTTTTATCATAATTTTATTATAATATATCGTAAAATTCAAAAAATGTCTATAGTTCTTGGTGGTCAGTTTTTATTTTATTAATTATAGTCGTTATAGTTAAAATATCTTACATACTTTAATAATACTTGTTTAAAATTCATATTTTTATCATTATTTAAATATCTTTTATAAGGTGAATTATTTTGAGAAAAAAAAGTAAATTATTTTTAATAAATGGAACTATTTTGACCTCAACTTCATTAATTATGAGATTTATCACTTTAGTTTTTAATGTGTTTATATCTAATAAAATTGGTTCTGAAGCTCTTGGAATTTTTAGTTTAGTAATGTCTGTTTACCTATTCTTTATTACTGTCGCAACTTCTGGCTTAAGTGTTGCAGCAACTGTAATTGTTCCAGAAAAATTTGTATTACAAAAAGATAAAATTGCTATTAAAGCAATTCGTAGTTGTATTCTTTTTAGCCTTTTACTTGGTTTAAATGCTGGTCTGCTTTTAATATTGTTTTCTAATAGTATTGTAAGAATTTGTTTACACAATATGGTTTCAACCAAAGTTTTATTTTTTATAGCAATTGGGCTTCCATTTATAGCTATGTCTGCATGTATTACTGCATATTTTACAGCTATCAGAAAAGCATACAAAAATGCAATTTCTCAAGTTTTTGAGTTTATAATTAAATTTATTTTTACAATTTTATTATTAAATATAAATATTTCTAAAGGTGTTGAAGCAGTTTGTATTTCATTAATTTTAGCTGATGTAATTTCCGAAGTCTGTTCTTTTACTTTTATTTTTATTTTATATAAATTTGATATTAAGAAAAAAAATTTAAATA
>FR884553.1:18093-20991 GCA_000435535.1 Clostridium sp. CAG:575
AATTTAAATAATATACATTCATTTGCACAGAAAACAAATATTATTAAAATTGCTTTCCCAGTCGCAATAACATCATATATACGTTCCGGATTATCTACTTTAAAACAATTAATTATTCCAACTCAATTAGAAAAATCAGGGATGTCTTGTGCCACTGCTCTTTCTAAATATGGTATTTTGAATGGAATGGTTTTACCTGTTATTACATTTCCAACTGTACTTATGAGTTCTTATAGCATGTTACTAATTCCTGAAATATCTACATATCTTGCTCAAAAAAATTACAAGGCTATTAATTTTGTTTGTAATAAAATCTTTAAAATAACATCTGCATTTTCATTTTGCGTTTGTAGTATTTTTTTATTTTTTTCTTCTGAACTTGGTTTAGTTATATACAATAATTTGGAAAGCGGTTATTATTTTAAAATTTTAGCTCCTTTAATATTTTTTATGTACATGGATAATGTTATTGATAGCATTTTAAAAGGTCTTAATAAACAATTTGGCGTTATGTGTTGCAATATTCTAGATTTAACTGTTACCACGTGTTTTATCTATTTTTTCTTACCTGTTATAGGTATTAATGGTTATGTTATATCTATTTTTATTAGTGAACTTTTAAATTTTACTGTTAGCTTATTTCAACTGATTAAGTATGCTAAGCTTAGAATTGATTTAATTGATTGGATTGTCATTCCAATTATTTGCTGTTTTGTTGCTTTTTTTGTTTTAAGTTTTATAGTATTATCTTTTACTAATATTATCATTAATTTAATTTTAAATATTGTTTTATTTATTGTTTTATATTTTATAACTTTTTGTTGTTTAAATTATTTAAAATTAAAATATCAAAAAAAGTAGAAAAATGTCGATAATCATTGACAAAAGAAATGTCTAGTCATATACTAGTATTAAATTTAAAGTAACTAAAAACCCAAATCTTTTTTATAAAAGGAGGGCAAAATCATGGGAGAATTTCCTATTATTACTTTAAACATGGCGCTTCCTAATGGGATTGGATTAATGGAAAATGTTTGGCTACATATTACATTAAAAAATGGAAAATATGTACCAATTAAAGGCATTTATCTTTTTCAGTATCCATCTCATAACGGAAAAGAGTGGCCTAAAATTTTTGATGAAAATACCAAAAAAAAAATTAGTACTATAGATGCTGTTAATAATATTTTTAACTCATCTGAATTTTCTTTTCAATTCGAAGCCTATGATAATTCATATTATCAAGGAACCTATGTATGTACTTTCACTATCAATGAGAAAGCATACTACACAGAACGTTATTGTTTTTCATTTAAAAAATTTAATCCACGAGAAAATGATGATAGCTAACTCTTCAGGGTTAGCTATCATCATTTTTTAATTCTTCAACATTTTTTTAAAAATTGGTGAAATTATAAAAACTAGATCAATCATCAAAAATAATCTCATAATTATTACCAATTTTCGCTTTTTTTCTGCATTTCCTTCAAAGTTAATTGCCTCTAAAAATCGTTCCTTCATCTTTTTCCTCCTGCATTACGCACATATTTTATTTGTTGATAGTTACATTTATGTCAAGCCTCATAATAAAACTGAGGAATTTTTTTATTTACAATGTTTTACAGCTAAAATTATAGCATTTATATTATGTTAATGTCAATAGTTCTTAATTACTTTAACCAATCTGGGTTTGCTAAATACCAATCAATAGTTTTAATAATACCATCTTCGAATTTTGTTTTTGGATACCATCCAAGTTCATTTTTAATCTTAGTTGGATCAATTGCATATCTGTAATCATGTCCTTTTCTATCTGCAACATGTTCAATTAAATCTTCTGATTTACCTAATCTTTGTAATATTAATTTTACAATTTCTATATTTCTTCTTTCATTGTGTCCACCAATATTATATCTTTCTCCAGCTACTCCATTGTGGAATACTAAATCAATTGCTTCACAATGGTCTTCTACATATAACCAATCTCTAATATTTAATCCTTCTCCATAAACTGGTAATTTTTCATCATTTAATGCTAATTTAATCATATGTGGAATTAATTTTTCATTATGTTGGTATGGTCCGTAATTATTAGAGCAGTTTGTTACATTTACATTCATCTTAAATGTTTCATGATATGCAAATGCTATTAAATCAGAACTTGCTTTTGATGCTGAATATGGACTACTTGGTTTGATCGGAGATTTTTCTGTAAAATATCCATCTTCTTTAAGAGAACCATAAACTTCATCTGTTGAAATATGTACAAATTTATTTGGGCTTCCTTCTCCCCATACTTGTTTAGCAGCTTCTAATAAAGTATGTGTTCCTATTACATTTGTTTGTGTAAATACAAATGGGTTCTTAATGCTATTGTCAACATGTGATTCTGCTGCAAAATGAATAACTCCATTTATATCATATTTTTTGAACAAATCTAGTACAAAGTCAAAATCACAGATATCTCCTTGTACAAATGTTATTTTATCCATTACCTTTTTTAAATTATCTAAATTTCCTGCATATGTTAATTTGTCTAATACTATTACATTATAATCTGGATGTTTATTTACAAAATATTCTGCAAAATTAGCTCCTATAAATCCTGCAGCACCTGTTACTAATACATTTTTACTCATATTTTTTCTCCTTATTAATTTATTCTTTTATATTTTTTATAACATATATATAATATATTTGATAACAATATTGAAACTAATATTGCTACTACCATTGTTGTTTTACCAGCTTTTGGCAATTTTTGTTTTGATACGGTATTATCTATTTGATTTTTTGTAGTATTTTCTGTTATAGCATTTTCATTTTTCGAATTGTTTTTTACAACAGAGAATTTTATATCATCTTTTAAATCTTCTGTTATAATTTGTTCATTATTTT
>FR884553.1:21000-28998 GCA_000435535.1 Clostridium sp. CAG:575
TTCATTATTTTCTTTCGAATATATTTTATAACTGCTTATATATTTTGAAGTTAGAGTTACCATATTTACACTATATTGACCTTCTGCTAATTCTAATTTTGATAAATCAATATATGGTTCATTATTAACATCTAATACCTGAGCATTGAATACGTTATCATTTGTATCATCTACTATTTCTAAAAACATTTCTTTTATTTCTTCATTTGCTTTTATGTTTAAATATATTTTATCTTTTTCTGAAAATGTTGTTGTATCACCTATTATAGAAATTTTATCTAATGTAATACTATTTTTTACAGTAAAACTAATGTCATCATTTAATTTTCTATGATCTTCTATAGAAGATGTATCTTTACTGTAAAATATATAATTATTTTCTGTGCTTCCTCCTCCAGCATCTGAACATAAATATACAAAATCTAAATTATATGTTCCTTCATATAATTTTAGTGTTCCAGATGTTTGAATATCTGAAAGACTTATATAATACTTATCATTTTCTTTCTGTGCATGTAATAATAATCCTGTTGATTCATTGTCTAAGTTTTCATAATTAAAGGCTAATGAAATAAATTTTACATCGCCTGTCGTTTTAATATCAAAATATATTTTATCTTTTTCTGAAAATGTTGTTGTATCACCGATTATAGAAATTTTATCTAATGTCATGTCTACATTGTCTAATTTATCTTCAGCTTTGACTAAAGTATTAGAAAAAACTATTATTCCTATTATTAGTAGTATATTAATTAAAATTTTATTTTTCATATGTATATCTCCTTTTTATAATTTTTTAAATAAATCTGTTCCTTTTAATTCCTTTAAAGATGGCCATTTTCCATCTTTTTCTGATGTTAGTAAGTCTTCTGGTTTTAAATCTCCCATAGGCCATTCAATTGCAACATCAGGGTCATTCCATTTAAGTCCACCTTCTGCTTCATGATTATATACATCATCACATTTGTATGCAAATTCAGCTTCATCTGATAATACTAAAAATCCATGTGCAAATCCTTTTGGTATCATAAACATTTTTTTATTTTCTTCTGTTAATATAACACCTTCCCATTTTCCATATGTTTTGCTTCCTGGTCTCAAATCTACTGCAACATCAAATACTTCTCCTTTTATACATCTTACTAACTTTGCTTGAGTGTTTTCTTTTTGAAAATGTAATCCTCTTAAAACACCTTTTTTAGATTTTGATTGGTTGTCTTGTACAAAGTCATAATTTAGTCCTATTTCTTCAAAGTCAGCTTTGCTATAAGTTTCCATGAAATATCCTCTGTTATCGCCAAATACTGTTGGTTCTACAATACATACTCCTTCAATAGATGTGTCTATTCTTTTGAATTTTCCCATTTTTATTATCTCCATTCTTTTTTGACATTTTTTGACAAGATTTTGGAACAAATTTCCTACGTCCCCCTTGTTCTATTTTATTTTATTAATGCTTTTAAATATTTTCCATAGTCTGTTTTCATATATTTATCAGCTAGTTTAGATAATTCTTCTGCTGTTATCCAACCATTTTGAAATGCTATTTCTTCTGGGCAACATACTTGCATTCCTTGCCTTTTCTCAATTGTTTGAACAAAACTTGCTGTTTCTAGTAATGCATCATGTGTTCCTGTATCAAACCATGTCATTCCTCTTCCAAATGTTTCAACATATAGTTTGTTCATTTTCATGTATTCTTCATTTACTGTTGTTATTTCTAATTCTCCTCTTGCAGATGGTTGTACATTTTTTGCTATTTCTATAACGTCATTTGTATAAAAGTATAATCCTGGTACTGCATAGTTTGATTTTGGATTTTCTGGTTTTTCTTCTATTGATATAGCTTTTCCATCTTCATCTATTTCAACTACTCCATATGCTCTTGGATCTTTTACTTGATATCCAAATATTGTAGATTCATTTTCTCTTTCATTTGCTCTTTTTAGCATTTCTGATAAGTGTGATCCATAGAACATATTGTCTCCTAAAATCATTGCAACATTATCTTGTCCTATAAAATCTTCTCCTATTATAAATGCTTCTGCAAGTCCATTTGGTTTTTCTTGAATTTTATATTTAAATTTCATTCCCCATTGTGAACCGTCTCCTAATAATGTTTTAAATGTTTCATTATCTCTTGGAGTTGTTATAATTAATACTTCTCTTATTCCTGCTTCCATCAATACTGATAGTGGATAATAAATCATTGGTTTGTCATAAACTGGCATAATTTGTTTTGATATAGCATGTGTTAGTGGATATAATCTTGTTCCACTTCCCCCTGCTAAAATAATTCCTTTTCTGTTTTTCATTTTTAATTCCTTATATAATATATTTAGGTTTTTTAAATGGATTTACCCATAAACCAATTAAAGAACGTCCCCATTGGTTGATTCTGCTAAATATCTTTTTAATCCGTCTTTCCATTCTGGTACATTAATTCCACATGCTTCTAATTTTGCTTTTGACATTTGTGAGTTAAATGGTCTTTTGGCTTGTGTAATTTTCATCATTTCTATATATTCTTCTGTTGTAACTGGATTTACTTTACATTCAATTCCTTGTTCTTTTAAAATTTCTTTTGTAAATTCATACCATGTTGTATATCCTTCATTTGTAGCATTGTATACTCCATATGGTATTTGTTTTTTTACTGCTTGATATATTATTTCAGTTAAGTCTTTTGCATATGTTGGGCTTCCATGCTGGTCTGCTACTACATTTATTTCGTCTCTTGTTGTTCCTAATTTTGTCATTGTTTTTACAAAATTATTTCCTCCAATTCCATATAGCCAAGCTGTTCTAAAAATGTAATATTCATCCATATTCTTTTCTATTCCTTGTTCTCCATGTAGTTTAGTTATTCCATAAACTGTTACTGGTTCTTTTTTATCATCTTCTTTGTAATCTTTTGAAATATCTAAATCTCCACCAAATACATAATCTGTTGATACATGTACTAGTTTAGCTCCTGCTTTTTTTGCAGCTTTTGCTAAGTTTGTTGGTCCATCTCCATTTATTTTATCTGCTAATTCATAACATTCTTCAGCTTTATCTACTGCTGTAAACGCTGCACAATTTATAATATAATCTGGTTTTAAATTTGTTACATATTCTAAAACAGCTTCTTCGTTTGTTATATCTAATTCTGCAACATCTGTTGTTATAATTTCATTTTCTATAGCAAATTTTTCTTTTACTTCTTTTGCAAGCATTCCATTTGCTCCTGTTATTAATATTTTCATATTATTAACCTTCTTTCTTTTGATTTTCTTTAATATAATACCATTAAATGACAAAAAGTACAAGAGTTTCCAATTACTTTGTATCACAATTTCATAAAACATTACATCTTTTTTTGTTTTTTGTAAAGTTTTTATAATGTTATAATCATTGAAAGCATATCTGCTAAAGCTAACATTCCACTTACTATAGCTATATCACTATATCCTTTTTCATCAGGTTTAATAGAGATTTTTGTACTATTTATACAGCCTAACAATAATGGTAGTATAGGAATTATATATCTAGCTTGATATCCATTAATAATGATATCTCCTACTTTGCTATATGCAAAATACAGAACAGATATAGTTATAATTACAACAACACTATATGTAAAAATTAAAACAATTTTTTCTTTAAGTTTAAATGTATATGAAATATCTGTAATTGCTACACAAATAATATATATAATTAATATTGCTCCTATTGGTATACTATTTATTCCATAAAAATCTGCTATATTTAGTCTCTGATACCATTCTATATTTAAAATATTCAATTTTATAAAATATCCATATACTTTAACTATATGAGTCGGATTTTCTTTTAGATAATTAACTTGTTGTAATGGACTAGCTTCTTCTATTCTATCATCTCCATCTGGATTATTAAATAGTTGCTTTCCTTGTGTCAATCCAACTGTAAGTGCAATTGCAACAATTATAATTGTTGCAAACAATATTTTTTTATTTTGCTTAAATAATTTTATTATTGGTAACATCAAACCAAGAGTAATAATACCAAAATATGAACCACCTTTACAAAGTAATATTGGTGCATATAAAACTACTGCTATTAGAAATTTCTTTAAATTTATTTCTTCTTTAGATATCTTAAAAATATATGCTATAAAAATTCCTACAAATCCTAATGTCATTGTATCTGCAGAATACGATGATGCAAGTGTAAGTACCATTGGCATCATATATATAACATAAAACAAATTCTTTTTAAATGGTAATAATTTAAACATAATGATCAGCATTATTGTATATACTAATATACTAGCCATTCTTCCTGCTATAAATACATCAGCAAAACTACCGCCTAAAAATCTTGCCAAACACATTCCTATACTACTTGGCAAATATACAATAAAATTATAATTTGCTGGCGTCGAAAAAATGCTTTCATCTTGTGGTATTCTTTCAAGATTAAAATCACATTTTTTATCAAAATATTCCATTGCAACATCTATCATTGGTGTATTAAATTGTATATTATTAAATGTTGTATCTGTTAATGCTTCATTTATATAATTAAAATTTCCAACACTAATATTTAATGCTGAAACAAAGTGTTTTTTCTCATCAATATTATGAAATGCATCTGTTGCTATAGAAAAAATACTCCCTGCCGCCATTGCTGTAATAATTATATTTTTTACATAATCTTTTGAAACATATAATAAAAATAATAATCCATTTATTTCTGCCATTATTATTAATATAAATTGGTATATATGTTGAATTTTAAAATACAAGTATATATCACATAGCAAAATAATTATCATATATGTAATTATCATCTTTTTCTTTTTTGGCAAAATTCGCTTTGCTTCTTCTGAAATTTTTTTATAAAATATAATATACAACACTATTATTGTTGTATATACAATAATTCTAAATAATGAAAAATTATAACTTCCATTCTCTACTATTGTCTTTAAATTGCAGAAACCTATTTCATATAAAAACAGATTTGCTAAAAATAATAAAATTGTTATTGCATCTAATTCATCTATTTTTTTGCTTTTCATATTTTTCTTCTTTTTCTCCCTTAATTTTCACTTTCAATTATAAAATTTAAATAATTCTAAAAAATTCATTTTTTATTATTTTGTTAAGTTTCTACCTCGAATATATTATAAAAAAAAATTGGTAGATATCCTTAAAAAGGAAAACCAAATTTTTTTGTTAAGTTCCTACCTCGAATATATTATAAAAAAATTGGTGGATATCCTTAATAAGGGGAACCAAATTTTTTTATAATATATTCGAGGTAAAAAAGCCTTAATAACTACATATAAACAATTTTTAAAAATTAAAATTTTAGTATTTAAAAATATTTTTTATAACAAATATTCATATCAACATTACCATTAATCCCATTAACTCTTCCACTTGAACTATATTGCCAAATATCATATGTATCTGCATACTTAAATATATTATCAGGTAACTCTCCACTATCATTTTTACCATAATTCGCTACCCATATAGAGTAATCTTTTGGCAATTTTGATATATACATATAATTTTCTAACCAATATGAGTATGAATATACTCCAACCTTATTAAATCCTGCCTTTTTTAATATTTCACAAAATTCAATACTCATTTGAGTAATTACATCTTTTCCTAAACTTATTTGACTACCATCTTCAATATCAAAAAATATTGGTAATTCAAAATCTGTTTGTTTAGTACGTTTTAAATAATCCACAACTGAATTAGCCTCTCTTTTTACTTCATCAATAGATGTTGCATAAGAGTAAAAATATGCTCCTAATGGTATGTTTTTTCTTTTTGCTTCTTTATAATTTCTTTCAAATTGTGTATCAACATTTAGTTCTTTTTTGGATTCTTTGTACCATCCAATTCTTGTAATCATAAAATCAACTTGTCCAGACGCTTTTAATTTATCAAAGTCTATTTGTCCTTGCCAATATGATACATCTATTCCTTTAAAATATCTTTTATATTTAGGAACTATTCTAATTTGAATTGCTTCTATTTTCTTGTTTTTTCCTGTTGTTCCAGCTGTCTCTCCATCTATGTACCAGTCTGTCCATCCATAATCTTGTACATGTGCTTTATATTCAACTGTATAATTATCTAATCCTTCTAGTTCTACTTTTATTGCTTCAATTTTTAACCCTTTGTTCATTACTCCAGCAATTTGTCCATCTTTTACCCAGTCCATCCATCCATAATTTTCTACATGTGCTTTATATTTTATATGTGCTGATGTTGATGGAGCATTTTTTAGTTCAACTTGAAGTGCCTCTACCTTTCTATTTTCTCCTACTGTTCCTGATATTTCTCCATTGCTTTCTATTTTATTTTCATTACTTGAGCTTCCTTGTAAACATGTATAATACTCTACTCCAAATTCAGTTGACACTGTATTTTTTTCTTTTACTATTTTTACTTGAATCGCTTCTATCTTTTTCTCTAAACTAATATCCCCTGCTACTGCACTATTCTTTTTCCAGTCTGTCCATCCTCTATCTTGTATATGAGTTCTATAATACACTGAATATTCTGTAGTTCCTTGTAACTCAATTCTAAGTCCTAATAGTTTCAAGTTTTTTCCTGTTGAACCAGCTTCTGCATTTGCCGTTTTCCAAGATTGCCATCCATTATTTTCTACATATGCTTTATATCTAACATACACACCTGATGGTGCATTTTTTAAATTTATCTTTAATGCTTCTACTTTTTTATTCTGTCCTGTTGTTCCTGATATATCATATTCTTGACTTTCTTTTTGCCAACCATAATCTTGTACATGTGTTGTATATGTTATTGAGAAATCTTTGCTTTTTTTAGATACTATTTTTATTTCTATAGCTTCTATTTTTTTGTTGTCTCCTAAATTACCTGATATATCACCATCATAAGACCAATCTTGCCATCCAAAGTCTTGAATATGTGTCCTATACATTACAGAATATTCTTCAGTTCCTTCTAACCAAATTTTTATTGCTTCCATCCTTAAATTTCTACCTGTTGTTCCTGCTTCTTTTCCATCTGAAATGATATTTTGCCATCCAATTCCTTGTGCATATGTTTGATATTTAATATGTAATTTATTCGAGTTGTTTGTTAATTCAATTTTCATTGCTTCTATTTTTTTATTTTGTCCTGTTGTTCCACTTCGTTCTCCATTTTGTTTCCATTTTGTTTCCCATCCATAGTCTTGTACATGTGAAGAGTACTTAACACCTAATTCTGTCGTTTTTTCACTAAATACTGCTATTCCATTTTCTTCATTTTGCATTGATATTTCATCTTTTGTATTTTTTTCTGTACTATTCTTTTTGTTTTCGACTAAAATATTAGTTGTTTCCTGTTCTTTTGATTTATTAGAATTTTCTACTTCTTCTGCTTCCTCTTTTATACTATTACTATCAGATATGTTATTTTCTATTTTATTTTCGTATACTGTATTTTCTTTTTCTATATTTTCTATCACATTATTTTCTGATATTGTATTACTAATATTACTATTCTCTATTATTTCATTTTCAACTGTTTTAGTATTATTAACAGCTTCTGTTTCATTTACTTCATTCTTGATAATATTATTTGCTTCTGAAATTATTGGTAAAGCTATGTTTATCAATAATATTAATATAAGTATAAAGCTTATATATTTTGCTTTTTTCATATTTACAATCATTCCTTTCTTTCAAGGCATAAAATTTGCATGAAAATATTGTATTTTACAATTATTTTTCAAACTTTTTCCTTCCTTTTATTAATATATTGTCATAATAAATTATATAAATAAAAAAGAAATTTTTCAACATAATTGTTAAAAAATTTCCTGGTATGTTTTTACAGTTATTTAATTTTTATTAATCATTATTTTTTCTATTTCTTTAGTTTTTAAACCTGTTATCTCTGATATTTCTTCTTTTGAAATATCTTTTTGTAACAATCTTTTTGCAATTTCTAAGATTTTCTTCTTTTCTTCTCTTTT
>FR884553.1:29083-30011 GCA_000435535.1 Clostridium sp. CAG:575
AAGTACTGCTAACATTTCTTCATTACCTCCTTCAATTTTATCCAATAATTTCTTTGCTTTATATTGTCCTATTTTTTTCTCAATAATCATTTTTATTATCCTTTTTAGTGTTTCTTTGTCTTCATCTTTTATATTATCTATTACTTTTTCTAATATTTTTATCATATCTTCTGTATCTTTTGTTTTCTCTATTAGCATCATTTTGGATATTAATGTATCATCCTCCAATAATTCTTCTTCTGAAAATTCATTTATATCAACTAAATTATAGTTTCCAAATTTTATATTCATTCCATCTATTTTTTCTTGGCACTCTTCTAAATATCTATTTGCATTCCATTTCTTTTTTCCTGTATATAGTACTATTGGTATAATTAGTGGTAATTTGCTTTTTTTGTTTTTTATCATTTCAATATCTATTGCACTTTTTATTATTGCAACCTCATATTCTAAAATTCTATATGGCATTGAATAATCTATCTTTGTTTGATGTTCTATTAAAATAAATATGTTTTTATTTTTGGTCTTATATACAATATCAGCTTCTCTATTTTGAAATATTTTATTTATAAAACTGCTTGTATACTTCTCTATTTCTTTCTCTTTAAAATTAGTTTTTAGTATTTTATTAATAAATTTAATTGCATCTGCTTTTTTATCTAACACTGTTCTAAATATTTTGTCATGTGAATTATTTATTTTATATTCTTCTATATCTTCTTTTAATATATAAATATCTTTTTCTAAATTATTTTTTAATTCATATATTGAACTTTTATGTTTAAGTGTATTTTCTTTGCTTATTATGTCACATTTTCTTTCAAAAATTTTTACAATTCTTTTATAGTCTATATATGTAAATATTTCTATATTAATTCATCTCCTTTATTATAATATTATGTTGGTGTTTTGTCAATATTTATTTTTG
>FR884554.1:0-126 GCA_000435535.1 Clostridium sp. CAG:575
AAAGGTGATTTAACATCAGAAAGTAGCAATGGAATAGATGTACACATGATGAGGACAACAGAATATGGAGCAATAGCAATATTATCAGCATCAGGATATGGAAATCCAAGTAATGCTAAAGCAATA
>FR884554.1:140-2828 GCA_000435535.1 Clostridium sp. CAG:575
AGCAATAACATCAACAACAGGAAACGAGACTGGAGTAATGGTAAATACAAATCAATGGGAATGGAATGCAGGAGGATTACAAGGAAGTATTTTTTCAGGAGTAAATAGTAGATATTTTGATACATATACAGGAGAGCGAGAATCAGCAAGAGTAGGTGATGCATTAGGTTCATCTACAACAACTAACCCAGGAGCTGCCGGATGGCATTCAGCGTCTTACTCTGATTGGGTTTACAGTAGTTACCCTTACTTCATACGTGGTAAGGGAGGTATCTTTTCATTTGACAGAGGCTATGATAGGGGCAGTTACTATGCTCGTGGAGTAGTGGTTTGCGGTGCTGGACTTTAAAATTTGTTCTGTTCTTTGTGTTTTGGTGTTGGAACAAACTTGAAATTTGCTGATATATAAAACAGATAGAATATATGGACAAATAATAAAAAATAGGGATTATGTTGAAGCGTCTAGCTCTAGTTGGGTTAATGGTAGCAACCCTTACTTCGTACGTGGTGGTAAAGGAGGTATCTTCTCCTTTAGTTATGACAATGATAGAAACAGTTACTATGCTCGTGGAGTAGTGGTTTGCGGTGCTGGACTCTTATATAGAAGAAATATCAAAATGAAATTATAAAAGAATAAAATAGGGATTATGTTGGAGCGTCTAACTCTAATTGGGTTAACAGTAGTAACCCTTACTTCAAACGTGGTAAAGGAGGTATCTTTTCATTTGACAGAGACAATGATAGAAACAGTTACTATGCTCGTGGAGTAGTGGTTTGCGGTGCTGGACTTTTATATAGAATGAAATATTTATTGATATTTCGAATCAGAAGGGAAAACTTTAAGGAGTTTTTCGAGTATTATCTATATATAAAAGAAACGTAATTCCTTCCTTAAATGGTAAAAAATAAAAGAGCAATATAGTGCAAGTAAGATTTTGAAAGTGATATATTGCAAAGATTAAAATAAAAGTTTATATAAAAACTAAAAAAGTAAAAATGTAAGGATTGTTTTTGAATATATAATTTATCTAGTTTTGGATTGTTTATAATAATGAATAAAAATGAAAGGTTATAATTCTATAAATTATAAAAGTGATATAAATGCCAAAAGTAGATAATCGATTAGTAATATATCAAAAGTTTACAAATTTGATATATTACTCAAAAAATTTATTAAATAAGTATCCCAAAAGTGAAAGATTTGACTTATGCAGTGATATAAAAAATATTTTATATACAACATTAAGAAATATTATATTTGCTTGGAAGGCATATGATAATAATGAAAAGTTAAGATATTTAAGACAGATTGATGTAGATTTACTAGTTTTAAAAAGTTTGATAACTATTTCATATAAATATCAATATATAACCCAAAAAAATTATATGGTCTGGAATGAACATATAAGTGAAATAGGAAAATTGGTAGGAGGCTGGATTAAGTCATGCCAAAAAGGGTAAATAATATTTTTTATGAAAAATTAAAATTTAAAAATATGTTATCTGCTTATGCAAGAGCATCAAAAGGTAAAAAGGATAATAAAGAAGTTATTAAATATGAAATGGATTTAGCTTGTAATATTATACAAGTATTAAAACAAATATATAGTAGAAGTTATAAAGTTGGGGAATATAGGAAATTTCAGATATATGAACCTAAAAAAAGATTAATTCAGTCATTACCTTTTAAAGATAGAGTTGTTCAGCAATGGTATGTAGAAGAATTTATAAAACCAATTTTTGTTCCTAAATTTATTGAAGATACATATGCGTGTCTTGATGACAGAGGGGTTCATAGGGCTGTAAAAAAGTTAAATAAATATTTGTATGAATATAGCAAAATAAATAATGATTTGTATATTTTGAAATGTGATGTATCTAAGTTTTTTTATAGTATTTCAAAACAGAAGTTGTTTGAGATAATAGAAAGAAAAGTAAAGGATGAAGATTTTTTATATCTTACAAAATTGTTTATATATCATAATAATGAGCCAGTAGGAATCCCTATAGGAAATTATACTTCACAATATTTTGCTAATATTTATTTAAATGAATTAGATCATTTTGTAAAAGAAAAACTTAAAATAAAGTATTATGTTAGATATATGGATGATTTTATTTTGTTAACTAAAAATAAAGAACATGCAAAAGAGGTATTATCTGAAATTAGAAAGTTTTTAGATAAAAAATTAGAATTAAAATTGAATAAAAAAACAAATTATTTTAAATTAGAGCAAGGGGTAATCTTTTGTGGATATAAAGTTTATAAAGATCATATTTTATTAAAAAAAGAAAATAAGAAAAAAATATACAATAAAGTTAAAATTTGGAATCAGATATATGATAGTAAAAATTTAGATTTAAGACAAACAAGTATGAAATTGAATTCTTGGGTAGGACATGCTAAAAATGCTGATACATGTTTGTTAATTAGAAAAGTTATAAGAAAATGCAAATGGATTTATACAGATGAGTATTTAAATAGTGAAAATAATTATGAAGCTTAAACGAAAAAATGAGGAGAAAACTTATGAATAAAAATAACGAAAGGAAAATGAATAGACAGCATAGAGAAAATAGAAAAAACTTAATAAAAGAAGAAGTACTAGAAAAAAGTCCAATTAACAGAAGCTTGAGAAAAAGATTTGAAAGTGGAATTACATTAATAGCATTAGTAATAACAATAAT
>FR884555.1 GCA_000435535.1 Clostridium sp. CAG:575
GAAAGCTATTAAGAATGGATTATATAATTGATACAAGCCATGATTCTAAGATATATTGTGAAGATGGAGAAGAATTTATAAAGGCTATAGAAAAAATTAAAAAATTTGTAAATTAAAAAAGAAATAGACAAATATGTAATATGAAAGTACGAAAATATATAGATTTAATATTATAAATAGTAGGCATACTGTTATGTCTAACAACATCTAACTAAAATCTAACCAAAGTAAAGATAATTTACAAAAAAAGCCTTAAAATTTAAAACTATTGTTATTACTAAAATTTATCAGAAAAGTAGCAAGATTTATTAGAATTTCAAGGCTTTAAAGTCACTCAACATATTCTAAACAAGCACAAAGAATTTTTTCATGAAAACATGTCGAGTGTGTAGCAGTACTACAACTAAAACAAGACATGTAATACTTGATTTTGATAGGACGAAAAAATAAAAAAATCGTCCTATGGAATGTTATATCACGAAAAAAATTAAAAATTCGTGATATAACATTTGAAAAGCAATTTTAATCTCCAATAAAAATAATATCAAGAGTAAATAAACTCATTATTGTTCTCTCTTGACATTATTTCTATTGGAGATTTTGTGGTAATTAAGCAAATGGAAGGATAAATGTAATATTAAAATATTGGCGATTTCATTGTAAAAATAAGGAATTTATGATACATTATATACAGTAAAGATTAGGAGAATAGAATATGAGAGATTATTATAAATAGTGTGCGGAATTACTAAATAATTGGAAACAGAAAAATGTAGAAAACATAGTTAACTTATTTGATGAAAATGTAGAGTATTATGAAACGCCTACAGAGAAAATAAATACTATAAAAGAAATTAGAAAAATGTGGGAAGAGATAGAAGAACAAGATACTAGCGATATTGAGTTCAACATACTATGTGAAAATGATGAATGTTGTATTGTTAACTTTATTTTAAAAGATAAAATATCATATGACATGATATATCAAATAAAATTAAATGAGAAAAACAAATGTATATTTTTAAAACAATGGTATATGGAGGAATAAAAGTTAATGGAACAAGAATTTAAAGATAGGATTAATTTAAACACCGACTTAAGCAGGATTTCAAGATTGATATGCAATGAGTATGAAGTGGGCGAATATATTTCTGATACAATAATTACTGTAGGTTATGAAGATTTTAATTATATATTAGAAACAACAACAGGAAAATATTGTGTGAAAATATTTCATAAAGAAAGAACAGATAAAGATTGTAAAAATTATATTGACAGAATTGAATTAGCATTATCTACTGATATAAACACACCAAAGTTGTACAAAACAAATAATGGAAGTGAATGTATAATTGAAGTGGATGGTGTAAAATATAGATTATGTTTGTTTGACTATATAAATGGTAGTAGTTTTTTTGATTTAGGAATTATTCCAAATGAAGATGAAATAAAAGAAATTATAAGGCAAATGGCAAATATACATAAACAGCAATTAAATTCAGCGTTTATATATGATAAATGGGCAATTGTAAATTTTATAGAAGAGTTTGAAGATAAAAAACAATATTTAAATGAAAGAGGTTATAAAAAATTAAGTGAATTATTAATTCGTTTTAAAGATATTGATATGAAAAAATTACCATATGCTTTTACACATGGAGATATAATAAGCACTAACATTATGAAAGATAATAACGGGAAATTATGGATAATAGATTTCGCAGTATCTAATTACTTGCCTAGAATTGTAGATTTGGCAGTGAGTTCTTGCAATTTATGTTTAAATCCAGAGAGTATTAAAGAAACAAGAAGTAAAACAAAGATGATTTTGAAAGAATATGAAAAATATAATAAATTGACTGATTATGAAAAAGAAGTATTTCCAATATTTTTTGATATTGCTAACGCAATGGGGATTTTGCAAATAAGTTATTTAATTAGTCAAGGAGAAACATCTGAAGAAGATAAATTTTGGTATAATGAGAGTGAAAAAGGACTAGAATTTAGCGATAATAATTTCTGGAATGGAATATTTGAAGAAGATTAAATAGAAAGATAAAAGTGATATTTTTGAATATAATAACAAAAATATCTTATAGGGAATATTCATACTGATTACATTTCTACTGAGGGAAAAATAAAAGGTACAGTTAAATCATTAAATTATATGGATACAATAAATTGTGATTATAAATTTATTGTTGGAGATATGAACATGGTTTGTCATATGTCTGAGGTATATAATATTTTAAAACAAAACAATAATTACACAACACTTTCCAGAAGTCGAGAGTTTAATATTTTAGATAACTCATGGCAAGGATATGGAACAAAAGAACAGGTTAATGTTGATTTTGCTTTTATAGAAAAGAGCAAAATGAATGATTATGAATATCAAATTATAAAACAAACAGATATGAAAGACGAGGGGTCAGATCATAGACCAATTATTATTACAATAAAATGATTTAATAACAACAATAAGATAAAAAGTCGAAAATTTTTTAAACCATTGACTTTAACACTAAAAGATAGTATATTGTTTAAGTGAAATTTTGTAATCCTGTTTTATAGGAGGGCATGTACACTTTAATTACAAAATAATTATTTTAATTAAGGAAGGAGAATGCAAAATGAAAAAACTTTGGAGAGGCTTGAAAAAACGGTACTTTGACGGAGTATTATGCATGAGGATTGGAGGAGGATTGCCAAGTATGATGTATTTGGCAGTATGTATCATAGAATTTTTTATTCTTTGTAAAGTAACTCCGGAAAATACTATGCAGTATGCAAAAATTTTTGGTGTGAATTTCGTTTGGATGTATCTTTATAGCAGCATTATAGTGAAAAGATTCATGTTAAAACGACTCAACCAAAATAGCACAGTAATGTGGTTGGAACGTTTTGGTTTTGCTGCTATTGGACTGTTCATCGGACTTATAATAGCAAGAAGTTTGAAACCGTTACTTTTGCTTGTAGTATTTGCGATTCCAATTATTGTTGCAATAGGAATGATTTATGTTGAGGAAAACTGTGCTCTTTTTGAAGATTTTATTGAACTTAAAAAAATTGGCAACTTTGGAACAGTAGTACTCACCACATTAATTCCTGTAATAGCAATAATGATACCACTCATTTTTATGAGATTTAGTATTTGGTATATAATTGTAATTGTTCCAGGGTTTCTGCTGATTGCACCGTTAGTTTGCTGGGCAGAGCGTGAGGAATATGGAATTTTGGGAGCAATGAGAATTGAATGGTAATGGGTAACTTTCCAAAAAATAAAAAAGGTCTACAATGTAGACCTTTTTTAAGTAAAATTTAATTTTAATAACCAATAAAATATTGAATTTTTTTAAAACATATAATAGTTTAATTTTTATATGCTTTATTTTTCTAAAAAATTATGCTAAAATGATGACAAATATGTAAAAACAATAAAAGGAAATAAACATGGAATATGATTTTAGTAAAATAAATGATGAAGAATATGAAGAACTTTTTAAAGATATATTAAAAAGTACAACAGGAGAAAATTTTAGAACATTTGCAAAAGGAAGAGATGGAGGCATAGATGTTATATCAACAAATGCAAAGAATAAGATTATAGGGCAAGCAAAACACTATGTAAAAACACCGATGACCAAACTGTTAAAAGATTTAAAAAATAAAGAAAAACCAAAAGTAACAAGATTAAATCCAGATAGGTATATAGTAGCGTTTTCACAAGAAATTACATCTCAAGCATATGAAAAAATACTTGAAATTTTTTCGCCATTTTTAAAAGATGGAAATGATATATATGACCTAAAAAGAATGAAAGAAATATTGGACAATGATGAAAAATTAATTAATAAATGGTATAAATTATGGTTACCATCTAAAGAAATAATAGACAAAATATTAAAAAATTCTGAAAACGCAATAACATCATTTTATAAAGAAAAAATAGATAAAGAAGTACAGCTTTTTATAGAAACAAAATATTATAAAGAAGCAATAAAAACATTAGAAAAAGAAAATGTGATAATAATACATGGAAATCCAGGGACTGGTAAAACTACATTAGCCAACATTCTAGTTTATCAATTTTTAGCTAGAGATTACAAATTAAAGTATATAATGAATAGTGAACTATCTAATATAAATAATTTAATAAATATAGATGAAAAAGAAATTATATTGATAGATGATTTTTTAGGTAGTAATATATTGGAACTAGAAGCGGGAAAAGAAACTGCATTAGCAACTCTAATAAATTTGTGCCGATTTAAGAAAAATAAAAAATTAATATTAGTTACTAGGACAGTTTTATATAATAGAGCTAAGAATACTTATGAAAAATTTAATGAAGTTGATAATAAAATTTGTAATCTTATGATAGATACTAGTAGAATAAATATTTTAGAAAGAGCAAAAATTTTATATAATCATTTATCTTTTTATGGAATCAATTCAACTGAAAAATATGAAGCTTTTATAAAAAATAAATTATATTTAAAAATAATTAGAAGTCATAATTTTAATCCAAGAATAGTAGCAGAAATAGTTGAAAATGCGGCTTTACGATTAGATAATAATGATGAAATTGTACAGATGATAGATGATTCTTTATCTAATCCTAATAGCATATGGGAATATTATTATAAAAATTTAAATGCTGAAGAAAAAATAATTTTAAAATTAATAGCTATATTTAATAGAGAAATTAACATGGATATTTTAAAAGATGTCTTTGATGGTATATATCACAAAATTGCAAAAAAATATAATTTAAGCATAAAAGAAAATTGCTTTTTGGAATCAATAAGAACATTAAGTGGAAGCTTAGTTAGAATTGTAAATAGAGAAGATTCTAAAATGATTAATTTAGCTAATCCGTCTATACGAGACTATATAATAGATATCTTTTCTAAAAATGAATATAATCTTATAACAGATTATATTGACACAAATTTATATATAGAACAATTATTATTTTTATATCAAATAACAAATCAAAAAGCCCAAAATGCTATAAAAGAGATTATATTGCAAAATTATTTTTGGCTTAATTGTATAGAAGATAAAGAAGAAAAAATATTTAATTTTCTTGTTAGTAATAAAATTAATAATAAATTAACAAAGAAAATTTTTAAAAAATTTTTTATAGATAGGCAATTACGTATTAGATATCAAACTATGCAAAATATTCTTTATTTAGTAAAAGAAGAGGAAGCATATTACAAAAGAGTATTTATTACGTACGAGTATAAAAAACAGATTAATAATATAATAGATAATATAAATTATAGAGATAATTTGGAAGAATATTTAGATATTTCAGATAGTATATTCGAATTTAATTTTGAATATTATGTTGATATTATATTACCAAATATAGAATCCGCTATTAACAGATGCTATGAAAATGAACTAAATGAAAATGCTGATATGATTCTTGATGAATTTGTGGGTGTCAATTTAAGAGATAAGAAAAAAATAGAAGAAAAGTTAAGTGATATTTATTGGCAAAAAGCTGAAGATTTTTTTGATTATTTAGCATATGATGTATGTAAAAAAGTAAAAACTGAGTCAAAAATTCGAGAATTGCATGATATGGGTGAAATAGACTATAATTCTGTGTATGAATATTGGCATGATATTATGGACGATATGGATGAAGAAGAAAGAGAAACTCATAAATCTAATGCAGAATTGATAAGAGAAATATTTGAAAAAAATTAAAATTGCAAACGATTTTATAAAAGTTTTAAAAAAATATATAAAATGAGAAATCATTATAAATAAAAGGAGGAAAGTATACTTATGAAAAGAAAAATAGGAATACTAATAGTATGTTTAATAGTTATTGTTTTAGTAGTAGCATTTTTTATAAAAATTAATAAAATTGTAACTACAAATAAAGAAAAAATTAAATCAACGGAAGGAATAGCAACAGTGCCTACACTAGAAGACAAAATACAAGATAATGTAATATGGTGTGGGACTTTTCAATTAATATGGAATGATTTAAAAAATAATATAGTAAAACAAGATATTGTATTTAATCCACAATTAGATGTTATAAAAAATTTGAATAAAGAAACATTTACAACAAAAGATATATCAGAAAAATACTTTTATAAAAAAGTAGGAACACCATCATTAGAATTAAAAGAAGAAATAGTAAAAGCAATAAAGGAAAAATTTAATGAAGAAAGTGATATTCTGGATGACTTTAATTGGGATAATAATTCTGAAAAATATTTTTTATATGCAATGTTAAAGAAAGAATTTCAATTTGAGAAAGCATTTGATGAATTACAAGATGGTAAATTTGGAAAATATGATAATGTAAAATATTTTGGAATAAATAAGAATAATAAAAATGAAGAACTAAGAAAACAAGTTGTTGTATTATATTATAATTCTAAAGATGATTTTGCAATAAAATTAAAAACTAAACAAGAAGATGAAGTTATATTATGTAAAAATCCAGAAGGAAAAAGTTTTAATGAAATATATAGTAATATTTCAAATAAATCAAATAATTATAAAGGTTCAAAAGTATTACAAAAAGATGAATTACTGAAAGTACCAAACATAAAAATAAATGAAAAAACAGAATTTTCAGAAATAGAAAATAAAGAATTTTTATTTTCAAATGGTGATAGTTATATGATAGACAAAGCAATTCAAACAATACAATTTGAGTTAGATAAAACGGGTGGAAAAATTAAAAGTGAAGCGGGAATGTCAGTAGAGAAGTCTGCAATTTTAGTAGAAGAAAATAGAGAGTTTTCATTAGATAATACATTTGCAATATTTTTAATAGAAGATGGAAAAGACAATCCATATTTTGCTGGAAAAATAAGTGATATAACAAAATTTCAAAAATAAGTATATCACTATTAATCTTTTATAAAAAGCTCTTAAACAAGGGCTTTTTTATTGTTTATAAAAATAATCATATATATAGATTTTATACCTGAGGCTCAATTTTTAATATTAAATTTTCTTTTTGAATGCAATGAAAAGTTCAGAAATTCAATTAAGTATAAATCCTTAAGAGTCAGGTCCTCATAATCGTATATTTTCTTACTGAACTGTAGCAAAAATTAAAATTTAATTTAAAATTAATCAGAATTCATTTGTAATTTAGCTGAATATATGATATAATTTTGCTATCATTTATACGAAAAGAAGGGAATTCAAAAGATATGGAAAAGAAAAGAATATTAACAGGAGATAGACCAACAGGTAGATTACATATAGGACATTACTTTGGTTCATTAAAAACTAGAGTCGAAATGCAAGAAAACCCAGAGTATGATCAATTTATATTAATAGCTGATGTCCAAGCACTTACAGACAATTTTAATAACCCAGAAAAAGTTAGAAAAAATGTAAGAGAAGTAGCAATGGATTACTTATCAGTCGGAATAGACCCTAAAAAAACAACAATATATATACAATCAATGATACCAGAAACAGCAGAACTTACAGTATTTTATTCAAATCTTGTTACAATAGCAAGACTTGAAAGAAACCCAACAGTAAAAACAGAGCTAGCACAAAAAAGAGAAATATTTGGAGAAAGTGTAACATATGGATTTTTAGGATACCCAGTAAGCCAAGCAGCTGACATAACTACATTTGAAGGAGAATTAGTTCCAGTTGGAGAAGACCAGTTACCATTAATCGAACAATGCAGAGAAATAGTAAGAAAATTCAATAGTATTTATGGAGAAGGAGTACTAAAAGAACCAAAAGCAGTTTTATCTAGTTCAAAAAGAATTAAAGGTTTAGACGGAAACGAAAAAATGGGAAAATCATTAGGAAATGCAATATATTTGTCAGATAGTGAAGAAGAAATAACAAGAAAAGTAATGAGTGCAGTTACAGACCCAAATAGAATAAAAAAAGATGATTTAGGAAATCCTGATGTATGTATGGTTGCATATTATCATAATTTATTTACTAAACCTGAAGATGTAAAAACAGTATGTGAAGAATGTAAAGCAGGAAAAAGGGGCTGTGTAGCTTGTAAAAAGCAATTAGCTGCAAATATAATAGAAGAATTAAGACCAATAAGAGAAAAAAGAGCTTATTATGAAGCACATCCAGAAGAAGTTGATAAAATTCTAATGGAAGGAACAGAAAAAGCAAGAAAAGTAGCTAAAGAAACAATGAAAAAAGTAAAAAAAGCAATGATGTTAGATTACTAAAATACATAAGATTTAACTCATGATTTTAAGCGAATTTTAATAAAAATGAGTGAATGAAAAAATGGAAAGGAGGCATAAATGTTTACAGATTATACAAAAATAATAATAAAATCAGGTAATGGTGGAAATGGCGCAGCAACATTTAGAAGAGAAAAATATGTAGCAGCAGGTGGACCTGATGGGGGAGACGGTGGAAATGGTGGAAATATCTATTTCCAGGTTGATAAAGATAAAAACACATTAATTGATTTTAGATATAACAAAAAATTTAAAGCAAAAGATGGTGAAAATGGTAGTGGAAGCAGATGCAACGGAAAGTATGGAGAAGATTTATATATAAAAGTTCCAATTGGTACAGTTGTAAAAGATGCTGAAACAGGAAAAGTTGTAGCAGACTTATCTGAACCAGACCAAACAGAATTAATATTAAAAGGTGGAAGAGGTGGAAGAGGAAATTCACACTTTGCAACACCAACAAGACAAGCTCCTAGATTTTCAGAAGATGGAGAAAAAGGAGAAGAAAAAGAAATAATATTAGAATTAAAATTATTAGCAGATGTTGGACTTTTAGGATTCCCAAATGTAGGAAAATCTACATTTTTATCAACAGTAACAGATGCAAGACCTAAAATTGCAAATTATCATTTTACAACAATAAATCCTAATTTAGGTGTTGTTAGAACAAAAGATGGAGACGGATTTGTAATTGCTGATATACCAGGAATTATAGAAGGGGCAAGTGAAGGAGTAGGACTTGGAATTCAATTTTTAAGGCATGTTGAAAGAACAAGATTATTATTACATTTTGTTGATGTGTCTGGGCAAGAAGGAAGAGACCCTGTTCAAGATTATTACACAATTAATCAAGAACTTGCAAAATACAGTAAAAAATTAATAAAACGAAAACAAATATTAGTTGCAACCAAAATAGACAGTATGCAAGATGATGCAAATTTAAAGAAAATTGAAGAATTAGCAAAAAAAGAAAAAATAGAACTATTCAAAATATCATCAGTAACTGGAGAAGGTGTAGAAAAATTAATAGACCATGTAACAGAAGTGCTTAAGACTTTACCAAAAGAAGAATTAGTAGAAATTGAAGACAGAGTAGTATATACATTGCAAGATAAAGACCAGGAATGGGAAGCCTATGAAGAAGATGGTATTTTCTATGTCAAAGGTAGAGCAGCAGATAGACTTATGGGAAGAGTTAATATTGAAGACAATGAATCTATGTATTACTTACAAAAGTGCCTAAAAAATATGGGAATTGAAGACAAACTTAAAGAACTTGGAATTTGTGAAGGAGATACAGTCAAGATTAGTGACTGGGAACTTGAATGGTATGAATAGGGAATAAGGGACGTTCCTTCTTTTTCCCTCTTTTAAGGGAAAAGGGGACACTCCTTCTATATGTATAAACAAAATACATTTATAAAATTAAAAATAAGTAAAAAACAAAAAATAAAAATAGAATAAAATAGGGATTAACAAGGACTGTCCCATCTTCCCTTAAAAGAGGGAAAAAGAAGG
>FR884556.1:0-11709 GCA_000435535.1 Clostridium sp. CAG:575
ATTTCCTTCCATTTCAAATGTTGTTCCGTTTCTAAAATCTCCTGCTGAGTATACTCCTGCCATATTTATTTCTCCTTTCAAATTTATTTATTGCAAAATTATTTTTAAAATTATTTTTGTTCAATCTTTTTTGTTTATTTTAATTCTTTATTTACAATAAATATATATATCTTTTTATTGAGCTTTTATTATTTTACTATATTTTTTGCCAAAAATCAATACTTTTGGCTTATTTAATAAAATGTGTTAACATATATTCTTTCCAAATAGATACTAGATTATTATATAATCTTTATCTGATGTTGTTAAACTTATACATCCAAATTTTGTTATTTGCACAGTATCTTCTATTCTAACCCCAAATTTTCCTGGTATGTAAATACCTGGTTCATCTGTTACAACCATGTTTTCTCTTAGACTTGTATCATTTCTATAACCAATATATGGTGGTTCATGTATCTCTAATCCTACTCCATGACCTAAACTATGAATTAAATCATATCCATTTAATTTAAAGTCATTTTCTACCATTTTTGTTATCTGTCTAGTACTTGTTCCATCTTTGTATTGGTCTATTGCAAATTTTTGATTACTTAAAACTAAATCATATACTGCTTTTATCTCTTCTGTTGGTTCTCCAACAAAAAATGTTCTTGTCATATCTGAACAATATCCATTTACTTTGCATCCCATATCTATTGTTATTATATCTTTTTCTTGTATTTTTCTGTCTGTTGGAACTGCATGTGGTTTTGATGTATTTTCTCCTGACGCAACTATTGTATCAAATGATAATCCATCTGTTCTTTCTACATAATATTCTTCTATTTCCCTTGCTATTTGTTTTTCTGTCATTCCTGGTTTTATATATCCTAAAATATATTTAAAACAATTGTCTGTTATGTTACATGCTTTTATAATATTGCTAATTTCTTCATCATCTTTTATCATTCTTTGTTTTTCTATTATATATTCAGTTTCAACAAAATTATTTATTTTATATTTTCTTATATATTCTTTATAAGTAGCATATGAAATATAATGTTCTTCAAATCCTACATTTTCACAGAACATAAAGAAATTTTCATAATCATCCATTGATACATCATTTATATCATATACTATAATTTCATCAAATAATGTCAAAATACTGTGAACATGCTCTATGTATCTTCCATCTGTTATATAAATATTTTCTTTTGGTGTTATTATTAATGTTCCTTCTGCATCTATATTTGTTAAATATTTAATATTTATTGGATTTGATAAAATCATTCCTTGCATATCTAAACTTGACATTTTATTTCTTAACCACTGTAATTTTGCGTTCATTATAAACACTCCCCTAACTGTTATATGGATATCATTTTTAGTTTAACATATTTTTCTTATTTTTATCCTTTATATAATCCTACTGAAAAAATTACTAATAATGCGTGTTTTATTACTTCAAATGGTACAAATATACTTATAAAAGTTCCTAAAACAATGAATGGTCCAAATGGGATATATTCATCCATTTTTTTGATTTTTGTTACTAATAAAAGTATACTTAATATTGCTCCTATTAAAAATGATAAAAGTGTAATAACTATTATATTTGATAATCCAAAATATAATCCTAGTGCTCCCATTAATTTTACATCACCAAATCCCATTGCCTCTTTACCATAAATTGCTCCACCAATTAGTGTTATTGCTAAAAATATTCCTCCACCTGCTAACATTCCAAATAACATATTTATGGTAATTGCTACATCTGACAATCCATATAAAAATGCTATAACTAATCCTATTTCAAACATTGTTAAATTTAATCTGTTTGGAATTATTTGTAATCTATAGTCTATTACAAATGCTGATAAAAGCATTGGTGTCAATATCATAAATTTTATTAAATCCAAATTTGCAATAAATGTATTTTTTATTCCATATGTATATAATAATCCAACATAGATTGCTGATGTAATTAACATTAATATATAGTTTGGTCTAAATTCGGATAAATATTCTGGTACAATTTCTTTTGAGAATACTTTTTTGTAGTCTGGTAATCTTTTGTTCATCCAATCTACAAACATTCCTACAAAAAGTCCTAATATTGCTACAATTGCATAGTATGCTATATGTGTTTCATTAATATACATTCTTATTTTTCTCCTCATTTGCTTTTATTTTGTTTTTAATTTTGTTTTCAATTGGTCTTTTCCATGCTGTATACCAATAATCCTTTTGATTATTTATTGGTTCTACTAAAATTGTAAACATATTGTTTCTATTTCCACCTAAAACATCTGTAAATATTTGGTCTCCTACTACCCCAATATTTTCTGGATTTATTTTTAATTCTTTTTGTATAAATTTAAATCCTTTTTTTAATGGTTTAAGCGCAAAATGTTTATATGGTATGTCTAATTTTTGAGCTATTGTTTCTACTTTTTTCTTATCATTTGTATTTGATAAAATATATAATTTTATTCCTTGTCCTTTCATCTGTTTTGCCCAAAATACTATGTCTTCTGATAAGTTTTTATTTATATCTATTAGTGTATTGTCTACATCTAATATTAATGCTTTTATTTTATTTTTTAATAATTGTTCTATTGTTATATCTTCTACTTTTTTTAAGTATAAATTTGGATATATTTTTTTCATCTTTTTCCTTCTCTTTCTTTAGTTTTTTACACAAATATATTATCAATATGAGCTCTAATTGTCAAGAGAAAATCAGCAATTAGATAAGTATTCGTTTTTAGTTTTTTATATTATTATAATAATTTTATTGCTTTTTATAATTTGGGCTTATATAATATATTTAAGTGAGGTGCTTCATTATATGAAAAAATTAAAAACAGACGAAATAATAAAGTTAATAGAAGATTTAAAACAAGCATATCCAGATGCCACTTGTAGTCTTGATTTTAAAACACCATTTCAAATGGTAGTAGCAGTAATGCTTTCTGCTCAATGTACAGATGAAAGAGTTAATAAAACAACTCCTGCTCTTTTTGAAAGATGCAAAACTGTTCAAGATTTTGCAGATATTGATATTAAAGAATTAGAACAAATTATTTATCCTTGTGGATTTTATAAAAATAAAGCTAAAAATATTAAACTAT
This sequence comes from Clostridium sp. CAG:575, assembly GCA_000435535.1. Taxonomy (GTDB): domain Bacteria; phylum Bacillota; class Clostridia; order TANB77; family CAG-508; genus CAG-269. Next base: position 3,120 of record FR884556.1, read on the forward strand.
GTGCAAAACAAGTTTTAGATAATTTTAATGGAAAAGTTCCTAATAATATGGAAGATTTGCAATCTTTAGCTGGTGTTGGGCGAAAGTCAGCAAATGTTGTAATGTTAGAGGCTTTTAATAATCCTCAGGGCATTGCAGTTGATACTCATGCCAAAAGGATTTCTAATTTAATTGGTCTTTCCGATGAATCTGATCCTGTTAAAATCGAACAAGATTTGCTTAAAATTTTTCCTAAAGAATCTTTAAAAGATATCAATCATTTATTTGTTTGGCATGGTAGAAATACTTGTATTGCTAGAAAGCCAAATTGTGAAAATTGTTGTGTGAAAAACTTTTGTAAACATTATAAAAAATCAAAAAATTAAAGACTATAGATTATAATTTTATGATTATAATCTACAGTCTTTTTTATGTAATTGTTACTAAGACAATATAAAAAAGTTAAGTTATCCAAATATATCTTTTTATATCTTTTACTCTTCTTTTTTTACATATTTAATTACTTCAATATTACTGTTTTGACTTCTTTCTACCATTTTTTTATATACTTTATCACGTAAATTTTGTTGTTTTTCTTTCATCGTTTTACATTCATCATCTGGGAAAAATGGTCCATCAACATAAGTAACAATTCTAACTTTATCATTATTTTTTCCATAACTTTGATATGTATTAGTAACCGAAAATGTAGGCACATTCAATTGAACTGGATATTTAAATGATACAGTTTTAAATGGTCTTATCTTTGTGTAATATGGCCATATATGTGCTTCCGGAAAAATTGTAACACTATTTCCATCCTTTATTCTTTTTTCGATTACCTCTAAAAAATTTTTCATAGCTTCTTTATTACTTGGAATTGGAATAGCTCCCAACATTTCTACTATATTACCCAAAAATTTCATTGATACATTTTCTGGGTTAACAATAAAAAAGTTCTTTTTAGGATAGTTTGTATTACTTGTTATAAATGTATCTGCAAAAATTTGAGTATGATTTCCGTAAATAAAATATCCTTGTTTTTTATATGTTTTTAATTTTTCTTTTCCTACATATTTAATTTTAAATTTTATTTTAGCATATAAAAATTTTATTGGCACACTTAAAACATTTTGCAAAAGGAATGCTATTGCATTCCAAATCACACTTTTATGAATATATTTATAATTTTCATCTATCTTTCTTGGTACTATTTTTGCTGTTGAAAATTCTTCATTCAATTCATCTTTATAATAAATTATCTCTTTTTGTTTCATTTATTAATAATTTCCTTTTCTGAACTCTCATCACTTTTCTTTGTTGTATAAGCAAGTGGTATTCCATAAAAATTTTCATAAATATTTTTCCATATTTCAAAATTTTGATTTAACAATCTTTCTGTATTTTGTTTTTCTGTTAAATTCTCATCTGGATAAATTGGCTCACTTATATTTACAATGTATTCTTGTACTGGAAATCCGTCTTCTCCAATAATATCACTATCTTCCATTGTTATAAATATTGGTATTACTGGCACATTATTTCTTGATGCAAACTTAAATGCACCTGGTTTTAATGGCTTTGGTTTTCTATAATTCCACCATAAACTTTGTTCTGGATAAATTAATATAAAATCCCCATTTTGTAATAATGTATCTACTGCTTTCATGAATTCAATCATTGTTCTTTTATTAGAACTTAATGGTAGTGTATCACAATTTCTAAAGAAAAATCCGTATAATCCTGGAAAATTAGTATAATTTCCTTCTCTTATTACTTTATATAATTTTTTTTCTTCAATTTTTCCAGATATTCTAAATACTTTTTCTATAGTAAAACTATCAAATGGGTTAAAATGATTACATGTAACAATAGCCCCTGTTGTAACCTTGCTTAAATTTTCAATACCTCTTATTTCTTTTATTATCAATTTATTGTTTTTTAATAAATTATCTAAAAATCTTTCTCCAACTTTATTAGCAAAAACTCTTTTTATTTTACTTGTCATTTTTGTTCTTAGATAGTCTATATCCTCTGGTGTAAGAACTATTGTTGGTGGATCATCTTCTGCATCAACATCAAATTTTCCTTCTTCTTCTAGTTTCTCTATTTTTTTTAAAACATCAACTCTATATTGTGATTTTTCTATTACTTCTTCTTTATCTTTTTTGTCTTTATTTAATATATCTATCAACTTTCTTTGCGTTTTCATAAAGACCTTCCCTTTCTTGCATTAGTTATACTGCTTATGTATTAATATTTCTTATTATTATCAACTATTTATTTTTTATTCTGTCATCTCCAACACAATCTGTTTCTTTTTGTGCTAATTCAATAAGCTTTGCACTATTAGCATCGTCCCTCTCTTTATCCGCTTCTGTATATTTTGAGCCAATTTCTTTTATTTGCTTATAAAACTCTGTTTTTTCTGCATATTTCCAAAAATATTCCTGATATAAAACATTGTCAAAATACCATGGTTTAGCCCCTAAGTTATAATGTATAATTTTTATATCCCCATTTCTTTGTCCCATAATTGGCATTCTATTCCATGAAAAATCTAATAATTTAATTCTTCCTTTACATAATCTATTTAGATAATCTTGGTCTTGAGCAACTTCAAATTTAATTTTTTCTAATAAATATACAAATTTTTCTTGAAATTTATATTTTCTTAGTTCCTTTAAATTCATTACAATAACACCTGCATTAAAGTAATTGTTATAATCTGCAACTCCAACTACTCTTTCAACATAATCTTGAAATATTTCTATATTTTGTACAACTCCATCTGGAACTCCAGCTAATAAATTATCACCTATATCTATACTATATAATTCAGCCATATCTGCCAAGACAATTGTATCACTATCAATATATATTGCTTTATCATATTGTGGATATAATTCTGGTATAAATAATCTATAATATGTTGTATTTGAAAAATAATTACGTGTATAAAGTTTTTCTTTTATTTCTTTTAATTGTTCATTTAAATCTACAAATTCTATATTAATATTTTCACATTCATATTGTTTAATTTTTAACATATTTTCTTTTGATACATTTGTATATAATATTTTAATTGCATATCTATTTTCTTTTGATGAATTATCTATTAATGATTTTAAAGATACTCCTAAAAATGGTATATATCCATCATCTACTGCAAAAAATATTGGTACATCCTTCATTTCTTTCATTTTATTTTTTCTCCTTTTCTTTCTTCATATTTATTTTTCCATTTTATATATTCATTTAAATCATCATCAAATGCATGACATTTTAAAACATTGTGTACTTCATATATGTTCCATTGTTTATAATTTTCTGTATGAGGGTATGGTTTCCACAATAATCTTTTACAAAAATGACAAACTACTGTATCTTTTTTATTGAATTTTGATTGTTCATTGAATATTCTTGGTAATAAAAGTTTTTTTGTTGTTGCTCTATATATTGCATCCTGATCTGCAAATATCATTTTCTTTGTTTTTATTAATTCTCTTGCTTTTTTTAATAATCCAGTTTCTTTTATTTTCTTCATATTTAATAATAACATTCCAGCATTTATATAATCTGGCCATATGAATATCGAACCATATTTTTCCTTTACTGCTGCATATTCATATTCTGATACATCTATATTATATAGCTTAGTTATATCGTCTGCTATCATCATATCTATATCTAAATATAATATTTTATCTGGTATACATGGAACTAAATCTGCTAACAACCTTAGTAATGTATATGGTGTACAATATGCATTTTCATTTTTACAATGTCCAAATTCTTCTTCATATATTTTAGTAACATCAATTTTTATTACTTCATTATTTGGATTTTTTGTTTTTAATACTTCATTCAAAAATTCAATTTTTTCGTCACTTATGGCTGTATATTCCGGCTTTATTCTTGTTAAATCCATTGTGAATATATAACATTTTATTGCTTCTGCAGTTTTATTTGTCATTGATATCAATTGTGTTAATGCTCCATCAAAAACTTTTTCATTTCCACATAAAAGTATATTCATAATCTCCATCCTTTTCTTAATGTGGTTAAAATTTATTAAATTTCTTTACTTTTTAAATTTTCCCCTATTTTCTTTTTTCTTTGACATTATATATTATTTTTATTCTTTTTTCAACTCTTTTGTCCTTAATGTACTAATTATTACAGAAATCATACTTATTATCATTAATAAATAAAAATTTATTCCTCTATTTAGCATCATTGCAGAACTTATTAGAGTTTCAGGAAATACATTTTTAAATATTGCAATAAATCCACCTTCGCTTACTCCTACTGCACCTGGTGATGGTATTCCAGAAACCGTTCCAAATAAAACAGCTTGAAGTCCTACAATTTGCAAAATATTGTATTGATAAAATCCAAAAGAGCGATATACCCAATATGCTACACTATAATATATAAAAAACTGTACATAAGTAGTTAGTACTATTTTAAATATCATCTTTTTATTTTTCTTTATATATATTGCACTATCTTGATATTTCATCAATTCTTTTTTTAGTTTTTCTTCTTTTTCTTCTACATTTTTTAGTTTTAGTTTTTTCATTATTTTTATAACAAATTCTATTAATTTATCTAATATTTTTTTAGAAAAAATCGCAATTATTAGTAATGTTAATGCACTTAAATTTAATAATATTCCTACAAAAAATAGCCATCTAAGTCCAACACTTAGATTTTGAAATTGAAATATCATACTAAATAATGCAATTGATATTGTTACAATTTGCATACTACTTAAATTAATTAATAATGCTAATGTTGAATGTGCAACCGCAATGTTTTCTTTATACATATAATATATTTGCATCGGTTGCCCACCACTTGCTGCTGGTGTAATTCCACTAAAGAAAAAACCTATAAGTGCATATCTTATGGTATTCCATAATGTTGTTTTTTCCCCTAATATTTTTAATGTTCTTCTTATATTTATTGCTTCACAAATTACATATCCACACATACATATAACTGCAATTGCTATATATTGTTTTTTAGTATTTGAAAAAATACTAAAAATTTCTGATACATCCTGGTCTTTTAATACAATATAAAAAGTTATTATTATTAATAAAATAAATATTGTTAAATATCTTATTGTTTTCTTTATTTTATTCATTTTTATTTCCTATCTTTTTTTATTTTCTTGATATATTATTCCTTATTTTTGTTTTTTTGTCAACTTTTATTTATTTTTTATAGTATATATTACTTCTATTAATATACTATATTTCAGTATTTCTTTCTTTTAGCATTTTTTTGAAAAAATTTTTTATGATTTTTTTCAAAAATGTATTGACAAAATTTTATCTTAATATTATAATACTAATTGTCGTTAGGCAAAACCAGTTTAATATTTATGCAGATGTGGCGGAACTGGTAGACGCACAGGACTTAAAATCCTGCGGTTGAATAAACCGTGCCGGTTCGATTCCGGCCATCTGCACCACGATTTTAAAAATGGCTTGAAATAGCCATTTATAGAGAATAAAATTCAATCATACACGCTTTATACACGCTTTATAAAAATAAAAAAATTAAAAGGCTTGTATTTGAATGAGAAATGAAAAACGATTAGATTATTCCTAATCGTTTTTTATATTATATTTATAGCGAATTTAACCATGGGAAACAGGTTAAAAAATTGACATTTACATAAAAATGTGATAATATATAATCCTCAACAAGGGTTGAACGCAGTTTCAAATGACTAATATTTGAAATTGTACTAATTACGAATCTTACTAAATAGGAGGATTTAAGCATGAAGAAAGTACGGCAAAAAGATTTAGAGTATTTAATTGCTCATTATTACTGGGAATTTATTGACCCAGAGCATAAGCCGATAAATGACATTATTGCTGGACATGGAGATGTACAAATTGATATAAATTCTGTTTGTATCTTTGTTACAGACTGCAGCAGTTTCTCCAACGTTTATGACAAAAAGGCATTTATGCAGGAATTTGCAAACAAGATTGAAGAAGTAACATTTGGAAATCTTAAAGTAACTAATATGGGATGTGAAGAAAAAGACGCTTCATATTATTCATGGCTTGATATTGCAAATGCATATGAAGTTATCGATTAAAACGCTGAAGAGTATAGGTGATTAGTCCACTTATACTCTATTTTTTTATTAGTTTGTATTAATATAAAAATTTTTTTTCATATTGCTTGACTCTGTAAATACCTCAAGCATTTTCAAATTTTCTATAGAAGAACATTTATCAACTTCATCTTTATATTTATACCATTGTTCTATATAGGCTTCGAAATTATGCTCATAATAATTATCTAAATTAGATTTTATACTTTTATTTCTATCTAACAATTTCTTTTTAATATTTCTTACAGCCTGTTCACACTCTAAATGTGTATAGTTTTCGTAAGGACTTTTTCTTTTACAATAAATTTGTTTTTCATGATTATAATAATATAATTTCCCACAATGATTACATTTTCTTATTTTAGTATATTTATTCATTACTAAATAATGTAATATAGCAAAAATAACATCAGTTAAGGTATTGCAATTATAGATGTATTTATGTGGCTTTTTATCATTGTTTTCAAAAACCTTTTCAATATTACAAAAGCCATATTGTAATGGTATATAATCAAAATCATTTTTTATTTTATTACTTTTTTCTTTATATGAAATACTATAATTTAAGTTGATATTAAAAAATAGTTTTAACTTGTCTAACTCTTTAAATGAAATTGGCTCATTGTTTACTATTCTTTCTTTTATTAACTCTGCGAAACTATAATAATATATATCTTGGTGTTTATCAATTTTTATAGGTGTTTCAAATGCTTTTTCATATTTATAACCTATATATATTATATCTTTATCAATTGTATTAGTTTCATATTCCAAAACACTTAAATCACATAATACACTAGTTGGCACAAAATCATAATTTATTAACTTTTCATGGTCTTTTACTACTATGTTTTTTTTATCAGTATTTACAATTTCTCCTACATTGGTATCTTTATCTATTTTAATATTTTTATCAATAGTTGTAATTTTATTAACTTTTTTTATCTCTTGTAGTTTACCTTTTAAACACTTAAAATCCTGCGGTTGAATAAACCGTGCCGGTTCGATTCCGGCCATCTGCACCACGATTTTAAAAATGGCTTGAAATAGCCATTTATAGAGAATAAAATTCAATCATACACGCTTTATACACGCTTTATAAAAATAAAAAAATTAAAAGGCTTGTATTTGAATGAGAAATGAAAAACGATTAGGAAACAAAATTCTTAATCGTTTTTTGTTTTGATTAAAATTGCATTTTATGTAAAACTATGGTATAATTTAAGAAGATGGTAAGTTTTTTAATGCCGTCCGAAACTTCGGAGGCGTTAGTCTCCGAGATAAAAATAAAAATTATATTTAGGAGGTATTATCATGAACATTGAAAAGAAACGGATTGAAGGTTGGAGTACAGGTAAAGGCTCTATTATTGGACACATTACGCTCGACAAATTAGCCGTTCCAGAAACCGTAAAGGTTACCTTGCTCGGCGAGCCAGTTATTCCGAAATCGTTCAACTGCTATGGTCATCCGAATTTTACAGAGGAGCAAGAAATGCTCTATATGTTTAAAGAGGAAGAACTTAGAAGAAAGGACGGTGGAGAGTCCACCTCACTGGAAGCAGAAATCATTTATGAAGAAAGAATTTTTGATGTGCCTAGAAGCACATTTGACACAGTTAGAGGTATTCAAAAATCTCTAACAAGTCTTTCGGATTTAAACGAAATGTTGCAGAACAGGCGTATATTCCTTAAGGCTCACGATGGCGAAAGGCTAAACGAATTCATGCTTTTCGGTTGCTTTTGGCTTGACCAATTCGGTCAAATTACGTCAGTTGAAAAAACAGCAAAAGGTAAGTTAGTATCAAACAGCGATGTTGAATATTATGAAACTTTTAGAAGAAATAACTGTAAAGGTTTTATTTTGACATCTGACGGATATGACATACCAGAGGCTAATTCGGTTTGCCCTTGCTGTGGTAAAATATTTACAATTGACGACATCAAGAATAACCCTTGTGTATATGTCGAAGGAAAGTTTTACCATGACAGTTGTTGGCGTAATTACAGAAAGCTTACAGAGGTCGACAAACTCACTCGACGACTTATGGACATTGTCTATAAGGAAACAGATTACAATTTCGAACTGTTGCCTAACGGCTACTGCCATGAGGATTGCTATTCCCACATTCCGTGGATTTTGTTTCATACCATTGATGGCGACATTATAATAGGCTGGAGAAAACGCGTAATTTCTATTGAATGGCAGGAAAATTATAAGCCATTTGATATGAGTAAACTTTTCAGTACAGAAGATGTTACCAAATGGGAGGAAAACGGAAAACGCGGTATTCATGCCTTGGGAGATGAAAAAGCCTACGAGTATCTTAAAAAGGCGTTAAAGGCTGTAAATCCCAAATATTCCAAATAGTAATTACAAATTTCAATAGAGTAGCTAGAAAATTCTAGCTACTCTATTATTATATAATATTATGTTAATACATTATATGATTTTTTTATTTTATAC
>FR884556.1:11730-16018 GCA_000435535.1 Clostridium sp. CAG:575
TTGACTCCATTACTATCAGTTCCATTAAATGGTATAAATTTATTAACAATACTTTCTTGTTCAATTCCCTCGGCTCTGAAAGTCATAAATGAAGTATTAATTTTGTTTTCTATTTGTTCTTCTACTTCATCTTGATTTGCATGTTCTGCTAAAACTAATTCACTAACTAAAATTTGTTTAGCATTATTTAGCATTTTCTTTTCGCCTGTAGAAAGTCCCTTTTCTTTTTGTTTAAAGCTTAAATTTCTAACTACATCAGCAACTTCATAAATGTCTCCACTTTTCATTTTTTCCATATTGTCTCTATATCTTTTATTCCAGTTTTTATCCATTTCTGTTTCATCTTGACTTAGTATTTTAAAAACGTTTTCTGCTGATTGTTTATCTATAATATTTCTTACACCTACCTCTTCTGCCTTAGCTGTTGGTATCATAACTTTTACATCACTTGGCATTTTTAAGATGTAATATGATTGTTTCTCTCCTAAAATATCTTTTTCTTCTATTGAATCTATAGTTCCTGCTCCGTGCATTGGATATACTATTTTATCTCCTACATTAAACATGTAAGTCAGCTCCTTCCATTTTGTTTTTATAATATTTTTCAGCAAAAAAATATTATAAAGTTAAGTCAATATGAAATAACTTTATTGGATTTTTTAACCATATTTATTATACAACAAAAAAAGAAAAAAGTCAAAGCTTTTATTTTGACTTTTTATGTAATTTTAGCTGTAAACGGCTATATTTCAAGCTAAAAATTTTTTATATATTTTTTTGTTTGAATAATCAGTCTATTTGGATGTAGAACCAAAACCTCCAGTTCTATCACCTTGTGCATTATCATCATCAGTTACAAAATATTTTTGAAAAACTGCTTGTCCTATTGCTTCACCTTTTTTTATAGTTATATCCTCTTCTTTTATGTTATAAAATGCAAACATTATATGTCCATCATTATCTTCATTTCCGTAATAATCTTTATCTACTACACCTACACTATTTGCTAAAATTAAACCTTTCTTTTTTGGATTAGAACTTCTATTATATAACATTAGTACTTCATCATCTTGCATATATGCTTTTATTCCTGTTTTTACTAATGTTGGAGCCATTCCTTTTTTAAAACTTGGTATAACTGTATCTTCTGCAGCTTCTACATCATATCCTGCTGAATATTTTGTTTTTCTAATTGGTAAATTTATTTGTCTGTCCTCAAATCCTTTTGCTATTTCAAATCCTCTTATTTTTTCCATTTTTTCTTCTTCCTTTCATATATATTTTTCTTATTTATTCTCACATATTAAAATTAAAAAGTCAATATTTCGATTCAAAAAAACCATATTCTAATGAATATGGTTTGATATATTTTACACTCTTGATTCAACAATAAGTTTTATTCCTGTTCTACCTTCTCCCTCAACTTCTACATCAGCAAATGCTGGTATACAAACTAAATCTACTCCAGCTGGTGCTACAAATCCTCTAGCTATTGCCACTGCCTTTACAGCTTGATTTAATGCTCCTGCTCCAATTGCTTGCATTTCTGCTTTATTTGATTCTTTTACTAATCCAGCTATTGCTCCTGCTACTGAATTAGGGTTTGATTTTGATGAAATCTTTAAAATTTCCATTTTCTTTTGCCTCCTATTATTAATTTATTTTTTGTTGCAACTTTGTATGATGTTATTTTATCTCAAATGGAAAAAATTGTAAATAGTTTTCTGGAAATTTTTTACATTTTTTCATCGCAATTTTTATTATTTTTCGACATATTATTAAATTTAAATTATTTTTGGCTATTTATTCAAATATATTCTTTTTATACTTGTTACTTTTGAACTCTCATCGTCTATATCAAATATAACTCCATTAAATATACATTCTCCTTCTGCTATTTTATATCTTTCTGGTAATGCTGTTTCAAATCTTTTAACTGATGCTTGTATATTCATTCCAATAACAGATTCTTTTGGTCCTGTCATACCAATGTCTGTAATATATCCTGTTCCTTTTGGCATTACTCTTTCATCAGCTGTTTGAACATGAGTATGTGTTCCAAAAACAGCTGTTACTAATCCATCTAAATAATATCCTAATGCTATTTTTTCTGCAGTTGCTTCAGCATGAAAATCTATAAATATCATATCTACTTTATCTTTTATCTTTTCTATAATTCTCTTTGCCTCTAAAAATGGGTTTTCTGTTAATATATTTATATCTACTCTTCCCATTAAATTTATAACAGCTATTTTCTTTCCTTTACATTCATATATATTATATCCTTTTCCAACAACTCCTTTTGGATAATTGGCTGGTCTTATAATTCTTGGGTCATCTATAAATTTAAATATATCTTTTTTTCCCCATGTATGATTTCCCATTGTTATACAATCAATATTTTGAGATGTTATATCTTTAAAATTTTTTTCTGTAATTCCCATTCCTTCTGCTGAGTTTTCTGCATTTACTATTACAAAATCTATATTTTCTTTTTCTTTTATTTCTTTTAATCTAACTTTTAATTCATTTACTCCAGCTGATCCTACTAAGTCTCCAACTGCTAATACCTTCATATTTATTCCTTCTTTCTTTTTATACTTAATTCTCTAATATAATACTATATTGGAAGGAAATAATCAAGAGGACACAAAAAAAGCTGTGACTATTAAGTCACAACTTTTTTATTTTGCATAATCTACAACTCTTGTTTCCCTTATAATATTAACCTTAATTTGTCCTGGATAATCCATTTCATTTTCTACTTTTTTAGCAACATCTCTAGCAAGAATTGTCATTTGGTCATCATTAATCTTGTCTGGTTTTACTATAATTCTTACTTCACGACCTGCCTGTATAGCAAATGATTTTTCTACTCCATCAAATGAATCTGCGATTTCTTCAAGATTTTGTAATCTCTTGATATATGCTTCTAAGGTTTCTCTTCTAGCTCCTGGTCTTGAAGCACTAATTGCATCAGCTGCTTGAATTAATACTGCTTCTAATGTTTGTGGTTCTACATCCTCATGATGTGCTTCTACAGCATTTATAACTAATGGATTTTCTTTATATTTTTTTAAGATTTCAACACCTATTTCTACGTGTGTTCCTTCCATATCATGATCTAATGCTTTTCCTATATCATGTAATAAACCAGCTCTTCTTGCAAGTTTAGCATCTAACCCTAATTCTTCAGCCATAATTCTTGCTAAGTTTGATACTTCAATTGAATGATTTAAAACATTCTGTCCATAACTTGTCCTATATTTTAATTTACCAATTAATTTTACTATATCTGAATGTAATCCTATTACTCCAGTTTCTAGTACAGCTCTTTCTCCTTCAGATTTGATTGTTTCTTCTACTTCTTGTTTAGCTTTTTCAACCATTTCTTCAATTTTAGCTGGATGAATTCTTCCATCATCAATTAATTTTTCTAATGCTATTTTAGCAACTTCTCTTCTTAATGGATCAAATCCTGATAATACTACAGCTTCTGGTGTATCATCTATTATTAAATCGACTCCTGTTAAAGTTTCTAATGTTTTGATATTTCTACCTTCTCTACCTATAATTCTTCCTTTCATTTCATCACTTGGAAGTGCTACTATAGATACTGTTGTTTCTTGAGAATGGTCTGCTGCACATTTTTGAACAGCATATGTTAATAACTCTTTGGCATTCTTTGTTACTTCATCTTTTGCTTTTTGATTCTCTTCTCTTATGATTGCTGCTTTTTCTGCAACAATTTGTTTTTCTACTTCTTTTAGTAATACTTCTTTTGCTTCTTCTTTACTTAATCCAGCAACTCTTTGAAGTTCTTCCATTTCTTGTTTTTGTAGAGTTTCAATTTTTTGTTTTTGTTGTTCTAATTCTTTTAATCTTAATTCTAAATCTTCTTCCTTTTTTTCAAAATTTTCAGAACGCCTTTCCAAGTTTTCTTCCTTTTGTATAAGTCTTGTTTCTTGTCTTTGTACTTCGCCTCTTCTTTCTTTAATCTCTTGATCTAATTCTTTTCTGCTATTAACAATTTCTTCTTTTGCCTTAATAATTTCGGCTTTTTTTAAATTTTCTGCTTCAATTTTAGCTAAGTCAACTATTTTTTTAGCTTCTTGTTCTGCTCCTTTTATCTTAGATTCTGCAATTTTTTTTCTATATGCAATCCCTACTGGTACTCCTATTGCAAATGAGATTAAGACAGCGGCGATAATGATTCCAATTTCCATGAATCTACACCTCTTTCTTATTTAATTTTCAATGTTCGAATCAAATATATTTATCTCAAATT
>FR884556.1:16071-17156 GCA_000435535.1 Clostridium sp. CAG:575
TTATCTTTATTATGGTCAACTGTCAAGTCATTTTGAAAATTTTAAAGTGAGACATTTATTTTGTCTCACTTTTTAATTATTTTATATAAATATTAGGATCTACTTGTGTAGAATCTTTTATCATTTCAAAATGTAAATGTGGCTCATCTGCAATTTCAAATGCTGCTGTATTTCCAACAGTTCCTATTGATTGTCCTTTTTCTATCTTTTCCCCTTCCACTACAAATTCTGATGTTAATAAATTAGAATAAACTGTTTTAAATCCATTTTCATGTTCAACGACTACAGTCAATCCATATCTAGGATCATTTTTGATACTTTTTACTGTTCCTTTTTCAGCTGATTTTACTACTGTAGTTTTATCTGCTTTTATATCAATACCAGTATGTGTTGTCCATTCTTGTAGAGTTTCTGAAAAAATCAAACTATCTACTGCAAAATCTCTTACTATTTCTCCCTCAACTGGTTTTGCAAAACTTAATTCTACTGTTAATTCTGTCTTATTTTCTCCCGTATTACTTGCACTATTTGCATTTGTAGTTGATGTATTTGTTTGATTTTCTGTATTTGAATTTTTAGTTATTTTATTTGTACTTAATACATTTGATGAAGTTGTATTGTTTTTATTAGCTGTTGTATTTTCTTTTTTAATACTATTGTTTTCAGATAATTGATTTTGTGCTTCATTTACACTTTTTCCTATTTCTGTACTAGTACTTTCAGCCTCTTTACTTTCTTGCGAATTTGTATTATTTAAAATACTTGCAATCTGTTCACTACTTAAAGTTCCATCTTTTACTTTATCATTTAAATTCTTACTATATATCAAAAGTCCTAAAATGATTATTGTTAAAATAGAAACTCCTATTATTGCATATTTGATAACTTTTTCATTTAACACATCACCTTTATTATTTCTATTTCTCATATCTCTTCTCATAAAATCCTCCTTAAATAATTATTTATATTACAATTATTTCCGGATTTTATAAAAATATACATTTTAAACATATTGCTTTATTATTTTCCTTTATCTTAAATTTTTAATTAAAGCCTCATTAAAAATTCGTCACAATTAAATCAGA
>FR884556.1:17232-21505 GCA_000435535.1 Clostridium sp. CAG:575
TATAATTACTGTATTTTTTAAACTATAAAGAATTAACTTCACTAATCTCTACTCCAAAATAAAAATGTTTAATAATTTCATCTGCATTGCTACCCTGTTTTGCCAAACTATCTGCACCAGTTTGGCTCATTCCAACACCATGTCCATAACCTTTTACTGTAAATTTTATTTTATCATTTTCCCTTGATATTTCAAAGTTGGTTGACCTAAGTCCCAACAAAGTTCTTATTTCCACACCAGAAAATTCATGATTTCCAATCTTTACAGTTTTTACTCTAGTACCTTCTGTATACTCTAAAATTTTTATATCTTCTGCATTAGAAAAATCAATTGATATATCTTCATATTTAGACTTCAATTTACTCAATAATTCTTCTTGAGTAAAAACCGCTTCTGAGGAATATTGTGAATATCCCTCTTCTCCTGAAGTTTCAACACTCTGTAAATATGGATACCCTGTTCCTCCCCATACATTCACTGGTATTTCTGTTATCCCTCCACTATTGGAATGAAAAAAAGCATTAATTGGTTGCCCTTGATATGTAACAATTTTTCCTTTTGTTGTATTCACAGCTGTTTCTATTTTACTCCAATTACTTTCTCTTTTACTCTCTTCCCATCTCTCTAACCTTTTCTCTTTAGAAATCCATGCTTGGCAACAGGTTGAATCATCACATATATCAGCATTTTCGTGTTTTTTATTTAATATTTTATAAATCGTATATGTCCTTGCCACAATTGCTTGAGCTTTTAAAGCTTCTAACTCAAAATCAGCCGGCATTTCTGCTGATACTACATTACATAGATATTCATCCAAATTTACTTCTTCTACTTCTCCACTATTTTTATGTAATAATTTAATTCTTCCATATTTTTGATATATATACTCCTCATTTTGTTGATTTATATCTCTTGAAACATTTCCTTCATTAACACTTGATTGATTTTCAATATTATTTTCGTTTTTATTTTCTACTGCTTTACTTGATGTTATTTTAGAACGATTAGTTAAAATGGCTGGAAATAAAAAAAATATAAATATAAATGATATAAAATATAACAAAATTTTTTTCACTTTATATTTCATTCCTCTCATTATAACTTTAATTTAGGCAGAAGTTAGTTTTTTTCTCATATTACTTAAAACTTTTTTTTCAATTCGCGATACTTGAACTTGACTAATTCCAAGCATATTAGCAACCTCTGTTTGTGTTTTTTCTTTAAAAAAGCGAAGTAAAATAATTTGTCTATCTCTATCTTTTAAATCTTCTATCAATTCTCTAATAACTAATTTATTAGTTATTATCTCTTCTTCATTCTTTCCTGTTGATATTTTTTCCATTATACTCAATTTTTTTCCGTCTTTGTTTTCACTTGTTGCTGCATTTTCTATAGATTCTACATTATTTACTGAATCTATTGCTATTAAAATATCTTCTTTAGTTACCTTTAATTCCTTTTTAATTTCTTCTATCGTTATTTCTCTTCCATATTTTATTAAATAGTATTTTTTTAATTCGTTTATTTTAGTATTTAATTCTTTTATACTTCTACTTACTTTTATTGGTCCATCATCACGTATAAATCTTTTTATTTCTCCCAATATGTATGGTACTGAATATGTAGATAATTTCACATCAAAATTTGTATCAAATCTTTTGATTGATTTTATAAAACCTATACATCCTATTTGATATAAATCATCTACTTCATATCCTCTATTCATAAACCTTTTTACTATACTCCAAATAAGTCCATTATTTTCGCGAATCAATCTTTCCATTTCAAAATTGTCTCCATCTTGAGCCCTTTTGATTGAACTTATACTATTTTCATACATATATGCATACCTCTATTATTCATTTGTTAATAAACCGATTTCATCATCTTCTGATTTTATTTCTTCAGTTTTTATTGTTTTTACTAAAGTCACTTTAGTTCCTAACCCGACAATCGATTCAACTTTCATACTGTCCATAAAGCTTTCCATTATAGTAAATCCCATTCCAGACCTTTCTAAATTTGGCTTTGTCGTATATAATGGTTCCTTAGCAACATCAACATTTTCAATTCCCTTTCCATTATCAGAAATTTCAATTGTAATTTGATTATCTTTTAATTTTGTATGTATCTTTATTATTCCTTGTTTATGTTCATAAGCATGAATTATACAATTTGTAACAGCTTCTGATACTGCAGTTTTTATATCTGCCAATTCCTCAATAGTTGGATCTAATTGTGATGCAAAAGCTGCAACTGTTATTCTTGCAAAAGCTTCATTTGAAGCTTTACTAATAAATTCTAATTTCATTTCATTTTCAATTTGTTCCTTCATAGCATTTCCTTATTTATAATATTTAGGTTTTTTTGGATTTACCTATAAACCAATTTATTTTCATTTACTTCAAGTTTATTTTAATATATTCTTTTGATAATAACTCATTAATAAACTTTATTAATATCTAATTACAGTTAAAGTTCTGTAATTGGAATTAATTTTAAAATACCACTCATTTCAAATATTTTTTTTACACTTTGTGTTAAATTTGCAACTTCTAATTTTCCACCAAGCATATTTGTAAATTTGTATCTTCCTATAATTAGTCCTATTCCACTGCTATCCATGAAAGTAACACTATCAAAATCAAATACAACTTTTCTAGGCATATATCTTTCAATTTCATAATCAGCTTTCCTCCTTATCTTTTGAACATTACAATCATCAATTTCATCTGTAATCTTAAAAACTAACAACTTGTCCTCTTCATAAAATTTTGATTCCATTTAGCCTCTCTCCTTTTCTTTAGTTTTCTATGTTATTATAATACTATTTCCAGTATTTTCCAATAGCAAAAAAAAAGAAGTTTTGTCGAATACATAGAAGTTTTCGACAAATCCTCTTTAATCATCTTCTGGATATTGTTCATTATTAATATCCTGTGTCTCGTCATATTCAATTTCATAGTCTATATCATTATTTTTTCTTGCTCTTTCTATATCTCTTCTTATTTGTTGTTTTTCATTATTCAACTCTCTGTGTATCTTTGCATTTTCTTTTGCTATATTTACATTCTGCTCATGTTGATGTCTTTTCTGCATTTCTTTTAATACTTTTTCTGTTTGCTCTTTCTTGTTATTTACGATTTTGTTCATCATGTTATTTGTTCTATCTATCAAATCTGGTACATAATCCAATAATTTATCAATACTAGAAGAATGATTTACTGGCATTAATTTTATATTGTTTGGTTGAATTACTAAAAAAGCAACTGGATTTATTGTAACCCCTGCACCTGCTCCTCCTCCAAATGGTAGTCTATATTGTATTTGTTCTTCTTTTTCTACCTTTTTATATTCATCTATTGTTTCCCCTTTAAATTCACTTCCTCCTGCTGCAAACCCAAATGATACTTTAGATATAGGGATTATAACTATATTATTTGAAGTTTCAATTGGTTCTCCTATAATAGTATTTACATCAATCATATCTTGAATACTATTCATAGCTGTAGTCATAAGCCCTTCTATTGGATGTTCGCTCATTTTTATCACCTTTTCCTTCCTTTTTCATTGTACATATTGTATTTATAATATGTATCATTCTTATTTCAAATATACCTGAAACTAATATATTAATTAAATTTTTATTTATATATACTGGTTGAATCTCAAATTTTTGCATATTATTTATTTTCTTTATTTTATTACTACAAAATATTGCTATTATAGTACTTAATACCGGCACTATTAAAGCTGTTACAGCTGCATTTTCTGTACCTATATTTATTTTTAAATCCATTTCTCGTATATCTATTTTTATATTTTTCATAGCTGAAAATATTTGCTTTTTTATTTCTTCTTTATTTTCAAAAGCTTTTATTTCTTGTTCTTTCAATTTTTCTTTTATCTTTTTATTTTTTATAACTTTATCTATTTTCTGTTTCGTTATACTTATTTTTAAAATTGGAATATTGGCAAATATTTTTAATATTATTTGTAATTTAAAATTTTGGTTAATATGTTCATTTGTATTTGAATCAAATTTGAAATTCAATATTTTAAACTTAATCTTAATTGTCATAATAGCTAAAATTAATAATATTATTATCAAAAAAATAAAAAGAAAAACCATTTTTATCACCTTCTTATAAAGTTTATGATAAAATTAGTTTTTCCATTTTATAACATTTTAAACATATATTTTTTAGTAAGAAAATTGTATAAAAATAAAATATTTTTTAGTAAATTTGTTTGTACATTAAATTTATTTTTT
>FR884556.1:21573-24619 GCA_000435535.1 Clostridium sp. CAG:575
TGATTTGTATTTACTTTATTTCTCCTTGACATTTCTAATAACCCACTAAAAGCTGTTACTACTTCTTGTCTATCGTGTTGTTTTATAGAAAATAACTTATTAAATATAAATTTTTTCTGTTTTATTAATACTTTGTACATTTCTTTTACTTTTTCTGAAACAGTATATTTCTCTACTAATGCTATTTTTTCAATGTTTTTTGCATTTTGATTCATTTTAACACTATTTTTTTCAACTAATTGCTTATATATTTCTGGTATTTTATTTGCTTCATAATTTTTTTCTAATCTTTGCTTTGGTAATTTTATAATTTCTTGTTGCTTGTATATCCTTTTTGAATATACTAGAAAATTTTCTTTTAAGACTTTGCTTATTTCTTTAAATTTCTTATATTCTATAATTCTTCTAATCAATTCTTCTTCAGTTATTTCTTCTTCCTCTTCTTCTTGTTTTGGTAATAAGCTCTTTGATTTCAAGTATAATAATGTTGATGCCATTACTAAAAATTCACTTGCTATTTCCAAATTCATTTCTTGCATTTCATTTAAATATGACACATATTGTTCTGTTATTTCCGTTAATTTTACATCATATATATTCATTTTATTTTTATCTATCAAATAACATAACAAATCTAATGGTCCTTCAAAATTATCAATTTTTATTGAATATTTCTTTGTTTCTAATGTTAATATTGCCATTCAAATTCACTCTTTCTTATAATTTTATATTCTAGTTTTCTTCTATCGCTTTTTGTATATTTTCAATTTTATATCCTTTTTTTAATAGATACTGTTTAATTTCATCCTGTTCCATAGAACTTGATTTTTTATAAATAATATTGCCTGCTGATTTTTTTTCATATTCTTCTAATTCTTCTTTATTATCATATAAATAATCTTCTATATCGTTCTTGTTTAAATTTTTAGCTAATAATTTATATTTTAATTCTCTAATTGATAAATTCTTTAAGACTATAAAATTATTTACTGTTTTTCTAATATAATCTTTATCATCAATGTATTTAGCTTCTTTTAAATATTCAATAACATCATCTAAAAGATTTTCATCCATTGTTCCAGAAAACTTTGTTCTTACTTCTCCTTCACTTCTTTTTTTATATAAAATGTATTTTAATATTCTTGTTTTTTGCTTATCAAATTCTTCTATTGTGTACATTATTTATTTCCTTTTCTTATTTTTTTATATTTTATAACAAAAGCTTCATTTTTTCAATATTTTAATCATTTTTTATGTCTTCTATTTCATTTTTCTTTAAGCCAGTTATTTCTATAATCTGATTTATCGTAAATTTCTCTTTTTTCATTTTTTTAGCAATTTCATAACTTCTTTGCTTAATTCCTTCTTTTCTACCGTCCTTTTTTCCATTACTATATATTCTCTTATTTTCTCTATCAATCATATCTAATACAGCTAACATTTTATCATTACCTCCTTTTATAGTTTCTATTAATTCATTAGATTTATCCTTACCTATTTTTCTCTTTAATACTAAATCTATTATTAAAGTAAAAATTTCTTTTATATCTTCCCCATATGTTCTATTATCATCTTTTATTACTTGTGCTATCTTTTCTGCAAATTCGGTCAATTCAGTATCATTTTTTGCTTTTTCTATCTTTAACACACAGTAAATTTTAAAATTCTATAATAACCATATTTAATACTACAATTTCATCATACTAATTAATTTTATACGGATTTTTATAAGATTTAATTTTAATTATATTATATCTTGAAATAAAATATATTTAAATTTACTAATTAGCTCAATACTACGGCTAATTAGTAAATTTAAAATTATGAAATAATTTGAATACTCTAAATACATATTGTAATTTAAATATTGTATCTTAAATATTATTCTCCATCATCTAGTTCGTCGTCATCTTCTTCTATTTCTTCTCCTAGACTTTGTTCAAATGCTTTTGCAAAATTAGCTCTAACCTTTTCTTCGACTTCTTCTAACAATTTTGGATTTTCTCTTAGATATTTTTTAACATTTTCTCTTCCTTGTCCTATTCTATCTCCATTATAGCTAAACCATGAACCACTCTTTTCTATAATATCTAAGTTTACAGCCATATCTAAAATGTTTCCAGCTTTAGAAATTCCTTCACCATATACAATGTCAAATTCAGCCTCTCTAAATGGTGGTGCAACTTTATTTTTTATAACTTTTACTCTTACTCTACTTCCTTTAACTTCTCCATCTTGTTTAATATTTTCTATTTTTCTAATGTCTAATCTGACAGAAGCATAGAATTTTAAAGCTCTACCACCTGTTGTTGTTTCTGGATTTCCAAACATAACACCAATTTTCTCTCTTAATTGGTTTATAAAAATTAATACAGTTTTTGATTTATTTATAGCTCCAGCAAGTTTTCTTAATGCTTGTGACATAAGTCTTGCTTGAAGTCCCATATGAGAATCTCCCATATCTCCATCTATTTCTGCTTTTGGCACTAATGCTGCAACAGAGTCTACAACTATAACATCTAATGCACCGCTTCTAATTAAGCTTTCTGTAATTTCTAATGCCTGTTCTCCTGTATCTGGTTGTGAGACAATTAAATTATCTATATCTACTCCTAATTTTTTAGCATAAACAGGGTCCAAAGCATGTTCCGCATCAATAAATGCTGCTTCTCCACCTGTTTTTTGTGCTTCTGCTATTACATGTAATGCTAAAGTTGTTTTTCCTGAAGATTCTGGTCCAAAGACTTCAATAATTCTTCCTCTTGGAACTCCTCCTATACCTAAAGCAATATCTAAGCTTAATGCTCCTGTTGGTATTGCTTCTATTTCCATTGCTTTAAATTCTCCTAGTTTCATAACTGAGCCTTTTCCAAATTGTTTTTCTATTTGGCTCATTGCTGCTTCTAGTGCCTTCTTTTTCTCTATATTTTCTGCCATTATATTTCCTCCTTATTTTTGAACTTTTGTTTGTTGTTCTATTTATATCATCAAATATTTGTTTTGTCAACACTTTTATAAAATATTTTTTATCATTATTAATTATTAC
>FR884556.1:24670-35674 GCA_000435535.1 Clostridium sp. CAG:575
TTATATAATGCTTATTGGTCGTGTTTTACTTATGCCATTCTTCTATATGATAAAATTGATAAAACCAATTTGATTCTACTGTCCCTGCCAAATTTTTGCTATATGCAACTGTATATTTATTATTATATAAACTCAAATATGGTACATCACTTTTGTAAATTTCTCCTAATTTTTTATAATCTTCCTTTAATTTTTCTGTATCTGTAATATTCTTTACTTCATTCATTATATTTGTAACTGTTTCATTGGTGTAATTTGCTAAATTATTTGCTCCAAAAAATGTTGATAAATCTGGACTAATTGATAAATTTATACTACATAAAATCATATCATAATTCTTATTAGTCAAATATGAATTATATTGACTATCTGAAGCTTTTATTAAATTTACCCTTATTCCCTGATTTCCCAACTGGGCCTTAATATTTTCTGCAACATTAACACGCGTAGTATCACTTGCTTTTACTACAAAATTAAGAGAAATTCTTTGAGTTCTATAATTAACGGTTTTTTGCCAGTATTTATATTTATAGTTCCATCCATCATCAATCAATAATTGTTTCGCTTGATCTAAATTATACCCTGAACTTACATCTTGTTGTTGGTAAATCCAACTTCCATAATCTAATGGAAAACTAGATGTGTAATATTTATCAGCATAAACACTTGATACAATATTAGTTTTATCTATTGAATATGCTATTGCTTTTCTTACATTTAATTGAGATAAAATCGTACTTTGTGTATTAAATGCAATAAAATCATGTTCTCTACCTTTCATTTCCTTTTTTTGATACCCAATAGTTCCTATATAGTTTTGCAAATTACTATTTTGTGTACTAATAAAATCTATATTTCCCATTTTAAAAGCATTATATAATTCTCCAACAGATGAATACAAATTAATAGTTATTTTCTCTAATGTTAGATTTTTCTCATCATTCCAATAATACTTGTTTTTATTTAGTATTAGTGCATTTTCTTGTACTTCAACAACTGAATACATCCCAGTTCCTGTTGGTACAATATCAGCCGTAAACTCTTTGTCACTATAATAGCTTTTTGATAAAATAGGAAATGTTAAATTGTATTCAAAAAATGGAACTTCTTGACTTAAAGTAATTCTAATTGTTGTATTATCTACAACTTCTACCATTACTACACTTTCTACATTAGATGCATATATTGTATTTGTATCTTTTAGTCTATCAATTGTATATTTTACATCATCTGCTGTAAATTTTTGTCCATCGGACCATCTAATTTCATCTTTCAATTTTACCAAATATACAGTATCACTTTGTTTTGCCCATTCCTTTGCCAAGCAATTTTCTAATTTATAATCTGATGAAATAGTAAATAATGATTCATATATTATCTTATCTATATCTTGCACATTTTTATTTTTAGTTAATATAGGATTCATACTATCAAAGGATGCTATTCCAAATTTTAGTTCTTTCACAATTTCTTCTGTTTCTTCTCGTGATACAACATTTTGTTTTTGTGAATTTTTTTCATCTTTTCTTATTTTTACAATTGCAAATATCATTAAAATAATTGCAAAAATGATAAAAAATATTTAAAAAAATTTGTTTTCATAATTCACCTCTATCTTATGTTGCTATCATACATTATATTTTGATTTTTTTCAAGTTTTTTATAAAACTATTTTAAATATATTATATATAAGATTTGTTGCCATACATAGAATAATTCCACAAATTGTCGGTATAACAAATGCAATTGCAGTCCACTTCCAANNCAATTGCAGTCCACTTCCAACTTCCAGTCTCTTTCTCTATAGTCAATAAAGTTGTAGCACATGGAAAATGTAAAATTGTAAATAACATTACATTCATTGCTGTAAGCATAGTCCATCCATTTTGAAGCAAAATTTGCCCAATTTGAATTGTATCATCTATATTAACTAATGTTCCACCTTTTAAATAACACATCAAAATAATGGGTAAAACAATTTCATTTGCAGGAATACCTAAAATAAAAGCAGTTAAAATATATCCATCCAATCCCATCAATTTTGCAAATGGATTCAAAAAATTTGCAATAATAGTTAATAAACTTTCTCCGTTTATTCCAACATTTGCTAATATCCAAATTACAAGCCCTGCTGGTGCTGCTACAACTATAGCCCTTCCTAAAACAAATAATGTTCTATCAAAAATTGAACGCACTAATATCTTTGCAAATTGTGGTTTTCTATATGGTGGTAATTCTAATACCATTGATGATGGCATCCCTTTTAATATAGTATTTGATAAAATTCTAGATATAATTAATGTTAAACATATTCCAAATATAATTACAATGATAACTGCTATTGTTGATAATATTGAAGATAGAATATTATTTCCACCAGCATATGCTCCTGCTATAAAAATTGTTGCAATAGATATTAAAAACGGAAATCTTCCATTACACGGAACTAAATTATTTGTTAATATTGCAATTAACCTTTCTCTTGGAGAATCTATTATTCTACATCCTGTTACTCCACAAGCATTACAGCCAAATCCCATACACATTGTAATCATTTGTTTTCCACTACAACAAGCTTTCTTAAAAAAGCCATCCATATTAAAAGCAATTCTAGGCAAATAGCCTAAATCTTCTAATATTGTAAATAATGGAAAAAATATTGCCATTGGTGGAAGCATTACTGCTATAATCCACGTTAATGTTTGATATATCCCCAGTATCAGCATATTTGAAAGCCACATTGGACAATGTATGTATTCCATAAAAACAATTAATTTATCTTGAATAAAATTAAAAAATGTAAATAATAATTCTGATGGATAATTAGCACCAACAATTGTTATCCAAAATATAATTCCTAAAAATAAAATCATAATTGGAATTCCAAATTTTTTAGATGTTAAAATTTTATCAATTTTTCTATCTCTTAAATTGTAATTTTCATTTTCCAAAAACGTTACTTCTTTTGAAACTTCTTCAGCCTTGTGTACAATATTAGAAACTATTTTATCCTTGAAATTTTGAGTAGTTATATTAATTTTTTTCAAATTTTCTTTAACTTTTGTAAGGCATTCTGTTAGTTCTTCATTTGTAATATTTATCTTTAAATGTTCTTGTATTGATTTTAATATTTTAGCTTCTCCATCAATCATTTTTATTGCAATCCATCTGCATAATTTTGAAGAAAGACTTTTAAAATTTTCCTCTAGCTTTTTTCTTAAAAGCTCTATATTTTTCTCAATTTCTACTTCATATTTTATATCATTTGGTAATGGTTTAATTTGTCCTTCACATACTTTATAAATTGTATTTTTTAAATTATCCAATGTTTTTTTATTTCTAGCAATTGTGCCTACTGCTGGAACTCCTAATATATTTTCTAATTTTTTTAAGTTAATCTTTATTTTCTTCTTTTTTGCTTCATCTAAAAGATTCACACAAACTATTACATTATCAGTTATTTCCATAATTTGATAAACTAAATTTAAATTTCTTTCTAATGATGTAGCATCAACTACAACTATTGTTACATTTGGATTACCAAAACATATATAATCTCTTGCTATTTCCTCTTCTTCTGAACTTGACATTATTGAATATGTACCTGGTATATCTACAAAAGTAAATTTTTTATTTTTTATAAAAGCTTCTCCTTTTGCATTTGCAACTGTTTTTCCTGTCCAATTTCCAGTATGTTGATGCATTCCAGTTAAATTATTGAATATGGTTGATTTTCCAACATTTGGGTTTCCAGCTAAAGCCACTATATATTCTCTTTCCAAAAAAATATCACCACCTTAAAGAATTCATATTACAATATATGATTTTTCTTTTAGATGATGACATGTGTATCTTGTCCTTTTTAACTAACTATTTTTTATAAAATTTTATTCTTCAAAACTTTTTAAATATTCTATATATTCCTCTAAACAATATCCTTTTTCTGTCATAAATTTAGCATTCTCCACCCCAACATATCTATAATGCCATGGTTCATAATTTATTTGTGTAATCTCTTTTTTATCAGTTGGATACCTTAAAACAAATCCATATTCATTACAATGTTCCATTAGCCATTGTTGTTCTGCAGTTTTTTCCTGCTTTTCATCTAATAATTGATATTTTTTAGAGACTATATCTAAGGCTAGTCCAATTTCATGTTCACTTGTTCCTGGAACTGCCACCCATAGACTCGCCTTTTCTGTTGCTGCTTCCACAGAATATCCTTTTTTCTTATATTCATTTAATTTATTGTTAAATAATGTTTTTTGCTTTGCTGTACTCCTATAGCTAGAACAAATAATAGGGTTTAATCCAGCTTTTCTAGCATCTGATAACATATTTTTAACATTCTCTACAATTCTATAATCAGTTTTATGATTTCCTTCTACAATTTCAGCTTTTACCTGGTAATCATCTGGTATAAGCTTGTCCTTATTAACTAATATTAGATTCCAATCAGATATACTACTATCAATTTCTTTTTGAAGTTTTTGATTATTTTCCTCTACCACTATATTGTTTTCTTCTAGGTCAGAAAAAGCCATTTGTATATCTTTATCTCTTTTGTTTTTTTCAATTAATCCTATAATCACAATTTCTAATATTAAAAATATGCTTACAAAAATTATTTTATTATAATTTTTCTTTTTTGTATTTTTTCTTTTAATACTTTTCATTTTTAACCTCTTCATATTAATAATATCATAAAATATATGAAAAAAATAGTGTATTTTGTATTTTTCAAAAAAAAAACAACACTGAATGTGTTGCTTTTTATCTATGCTTTTTTAGCTATTTCTGCAATTTCTGTAAAAGCTTTTGGATCACTTACAGCTATTTCAGCTAACATTTTTCTGTTAATTGTTACATTAGCTTTTTTTAATCCAGCTATCATTTTGCTGTATGTAGTTCCATTCATTCTTGCTGCTGCATTTATTCTTGATATCCATAATTTTCTGAAATCACTCTTTTTGTCTTTTCTTCCTACATATGCATAAGATAAAGATTTCATAACTGCTTGGTTTGCATTTCTAAATCTATAGTGTTTTGCACCAAAATATCCTTTTGCTTGTTTTAATATTTTTTTATGTCTTGCTCTTGTTGTTCTTGCTGTTTTTACTCTTGCCATTCTTTTTCACCTTTCCCTTCATTCACTATGTTCATTCTTCATAATTTAAATAATTTTTATTAATTCAATATTATCCACCATATGGTAATAATTTTTTAATTGTATTTTGACATGTTTTATCAGCATAAGCATTTTGTATTTTTCCTGATTTTTTTTGTCTTCTTGTTTTATTTGCTAATAAATGTCTTCTGTTAGATTTTGTTCTTTTTACTTTTCCTGTTGCTGTTAATGAATATCTTTTTTTAGCGGCTTTGTTTGTTTTTAATTTTGCCATGAGTTTTCCCTCCTTAAATTTTTTATATAATGCATTGTTATGCCTTTTTAGCTAATATAATAAACATATTTCTACCTTCTAGTTTTGGTTGTTTTTCAACTACAGAAACTTCTGATAATTTTTCTATAAATTTATTTAAAACAACTTCACCAGCTTTTGAGTTATTTACTTCTCTACCTTTAAATCTTACTGTAATTTTTACTTTATTGCCATCTTCTAAAAATTTTCTTGCATTTTTAGATTTAAATTCAAAATCATGTTCTTCAATATTTGGAGTAACTCTTAGTTCTTTAACTTCTAGAACTTTTTGCTTTTTCTTTGCTTCTTTTTCTTTTTTTGCCTGTTCAAATTTGTATTTTCCATAGTTCATTATTTTACAAACTGGTGGATTTCCATTTGGTGCTACAAGCACTAAATCTAAGTCTTTTTCTGCAGCCATTTCTAAAGCCTCATGTGTAGAAATAACTCCTAATTTTTCTCCATTTTCTCCAATTACTTGAACTTCTTTTTCTCTAATTTGACCATTGATTGGTAATTCTTGTTTTATATTAAAACACCTCCAATAAAAATAAAAAAATTGACTTTTGTTACAAGTCAATTATACAAACTAATATTATAAATAAAAATGTTATAATATATAATTTATTTCTAACCTTTTGCATAATATCGTTTGCTAATAAATTGTAAAAATTTATTTAACAAAATGCTTTGCTAAGGTGAGAAGTTAATTGCTTCTTCTTGTAACAATAATTATTATAACATTTTTTACACTTTTGTCAATAGTTTTTGCTTAATTTTTAAAATAATCTACAATATTTTCTATTTTACTTTCTTGTTCATTCCCTGTTATCATATTTTTAATTTTTACAATTCCAGTATTAACTTCATCTTCACCAATTACAATAACATTTGGAATTTCAAGTTTATCTGCATATTTCATCTTTGCCTTTAATTTTTTATTATTTAAAAATATTTCTGTATTTATTCCATTTTTTCTCAATTCATTTGCAATTCTAATTGGTATACTCATATCTTCTAACATTGGAACAATTAAAACATCAGATATTGATTTTTTCTTTGCATTTATTATTTGTAATTCATTTAATTTGTAGAATAATCTTGTTAAACCTATTGATATACCAACACCAGGCAATTTTTTATCAGTATAATATTCTGCTAAGTTTTCATATCTTCCACCAGAACAAACACTTCCAAGTTCTCTATATTCATTCAAAAATGTCTCATATACAGTTCCTGTATAATAATCAAGCCCTCTTGCTATTGTTAAATCAACTTTAAAGTTATTTTCTGGAATTCCAAATGCTCTTACATATTTAACAACTTGTGTTAATTCATCAAGTCCTGTCTCGAACATTTCATTTTGAATATCTAACTCTTTTAATTTTTGTAACTTTTCATCAGTTGCTCCTTCAATACCTATGAATGTCATTATTTTTGAAATTGATTCTTCATCTACTTCTATTTTTTCTAATTCTTCTATAACCGCTTCTTTACCAATTTTATCTATCTTATCAATAATTCTTAAAATTTCTACCGAATTTCCTTTTTGATTTAAACTTTCAAATAATCCATTTAATACTTTTCTATTATTTATACGAATTGTAAAATCATCAAATCCTAATTCTTTAAATACTGTATAAATAACACTTGGTAATTCAGCATCATTTATAATACTTAATTCTCCATCTCCAATTATATCTATATCACATTGATAGAACTCACGAAATCTTCCTTTTTGTGTTCTCTCCCCACGATATACTTTTCCTATTTGATATCTTCTAAATGGGAAACTTAAATTTCCATAATTTTTAGCTACATATTTAGCAAGTGGTACAGTTAAGTCAAATCTCATTGAAATATCTGTATCTCCTTTTTCAAAACGATAAATTTGTTTTTCTGTTTCTCCACCTGCTTTTGCTAATAATACTTCTGATAGTTCTAATATTGGTGTATCTAATGGCAAAAATCCAAATTTTTGATATGTTTTTTCAATTTTTTCTTTTATTTGTTCAAATAATATTTGTTCGTTTGGCATTAATTCCATAAATCCTGATAATGTCCTTGGTTCAATTTTGTTCATTTTTTATCACATGATATTAATATCTTGAATTATACCATGTTCTCCTTTCTTTTTTATTTATGTTTTTATATTTTAAATTTAATGTTTTGGGGAAATAGAATTCTATTTCCCCTCACAAGTAGTTGTACACTATTAAACTATTTTAATGAAACCTTATATCGTTCCATATTATCGGTTCCATCTTTTCTATAGTACACAACCAGTACATTTGAAGTAACTTGCACACCACATATTTGTGCTACCCATTTGAAATCTTCTTGTTTTTGAAGAAGTATTTCATTTTCGTCACAGAACATTATTTCTAAAATGGTCTCGCCATTTTCCTTCCGTTTTATTTTTGTGATATTTGCTTCTTCTTTGATTTCAATTCCAACCTTCTCCATGTTGTACAAGTTCTCATCACTAACATGCACCTTATTCATAATGCTTTAACCCTCCTGATTTAAAAATGTGTTTACATGCTTTTTTTATTATATCATTTTTTGTTTATATTTACAACTCAATTCTTTATATTTTTACCACAATTTTGGTTTCAATTCTAAATAGATAGGCTTTTCATCTTTAAGCATTGTTGCTTTTCCATGTCCAGGATAAATAAAAGTATCATCTGGTAGAACCAATATTTTATTAATAATTGAATTCATAATGTCTTCTCTACTTGAAGTGGGTAAATCAGTTCTTCCCCACGTTCCAGTAAAAATTGTATCTCCTGAAAATAAACACTTCTCGCTTTCACAATAAAGTGATGTACTTCCTGCTGTATGGCCTGGTGTGTGAATTACTTTAAATTCCAACTCACCCAAATGAATTAAATCATTGTCATCAACTCTTGAATCCGCTTCTAACTCTATCTCTGGCAAACCTATATATTCAGATAAATTTATATTTACATCATTTAGTCCTATTGCATCTATTCTATGAATTAAAATTTTTCCTCCACAACGTCTTTTTAATTCTGTTACTCCTCCTATATGGTCTCCATGGCAGTGTGTCAAATATATATATTTCAAATTGCCTTTTAATATATTTTTTATCATATTTTCTATTTCATCTACATCTCCAGCTGGATCAATGCACATTGTTTCTTTGCTTTTTTCATCAAATATAATATAGCAATTTGTCTTATCTCCTATCCATGTTTGTATCTTTAGTTCTTTTAATATCATTATATATTATCTCCTTTTTCAACATCTTCTGACATTTTTCTATCTTATTTGTGGAACAAATTGTCTACGTCCCCAGTGTTCATCTTCGTACTTCATATACACTGTCTACTTTTTTTATTAGTTTTATTACTTTGTTTAATTCTTCTATATTTTCTATTTCTATATTTAAATCTAATATTGCTATTCTTTCTTTTGTTGTTTTTGTATTGACTCCCATTAGTTTTGCTTTTGTTTCTTTTAGAGTATTAAGTACATCTACTAATAATCCATTTCTGTCATTTGCTAATACTTGTATGTTTACATTGTAATTTTCTTTTGCTTCATTTTCCCATTTTACATCTATCATTCTGTTTTCTTCTGTTAGTAAATCTTTTACGTTTACACAGTCTTTTCTATGTACTGATACTCCTCTTCCTTTTGTTATATATCCTACAATTTCATCTCCTGGAAGTGGATTACAACATTTTGATAATTTTACTAAACAATTGTCTATTCCTTTTACTATTATTCCAGAACTTGATGGTTTTACTTTTTTGTTTTTTTGTTTGTTTAATTCTTCTATTTTTTCTTCTATATTTAGTTCTTGATGTTCTTTTCTGTATTCTTGAAGCATTTTTGCTATTACTTTTCCTGCTGAATTTGCTCCAAATCCTACTGCTGCATACATATCCTCTAAGTTTTTGTATTTGTATCTGTCTAGCATTGAATCTAAATATTCTTGTTTGAATAGTTCTGCATGTGTCATTCCTATTCTTTTTATTTCTTTTTCTATTAAATCTTTTCCTTTTTCTATGTTTTCTGATTTCTGTGCTTTTTTAAACCATCCATTTATTTTATTTTTTGCTTTTGTGCTTTTTACAAATTTAAGCCAATCTCTACTTGGTCCTTTTGAATTATCTGATGTTATTATTTCTACAATATCTCCTGTTTTTAATGGTGTTATTATTGGCATCATCTTACTGTTAATTTTGCAACCTGTCATATGGTTTCCTATTTCTTCGTGTATGTTATATGCAAAGTCTATTGATGTTGCGCCTCTTGGTAAAACTTTTATACTTCCTTTTGGTGTAAATACGTAAACTTCATCTTCAAATAATTCAGTTCTTAATGTTTCCAAAAATTCTTGTGGGTCTTGCATATCTTTTTGCCATTCTAGTGTTTCTCTTAGCCATGATAGTTTGTCTTCTTCAACTTTTACTACTTGTTTTTTTCCAAAATAGCTTGCTTCTTTGTATGCCCAGTGTGCTGCAATTCCATATTCTGCAATTCTATGCATGTCCCATGTACGAATTTGTACTTCAAATGGCGTTCCCTTGTCTCCTAATAATGTTGTATGAATTGATTGATACATATTTGGTTTTGGTACCGCTATATAATCTTTAAATCTTCCAGGCATTGGATTATACATTTCATGTACAACTCCTAATGCAGCATAACAGTCTTTTACAGAGTTTACTAATATACGTAATGCAAATAAATCATATATCTGGTCTAATGTTTTATTATCTCTTTGCATTTTTTTGTAAATACTATATAAATGTTTTGCTCTTCCTGTAACTTCTGCATCAATATGTTGTTTTTTTAGTTGAACACGTATATCATCCATTATTTTTTCTATAAATTTTAGACGTTCTTCTCTTTTTTTATTAATTCCTTCTACTAATTCATGGTATTCTTCTGGATATAAGTATTTGAATGATAAGTCCTCTAGCTCCCATTTCATAGAATATAATCCTAAACGATTTGCAAGTGGGGCATATAATTCCATTGTTTCTTTTGCATTCGCTATTTGTCTATCTCTTTTTAAGAATTTAAGTGTTCTCATGTTATGAAGTCTATCAGCTAATTTTATAATTATTACTCTTATATCTTTTCCCATTGCTAAGAACATTTTTCTGTAGTCTTCTACTTGTTGTTCTTCTGCTGATGTAAATTGCATTGTTCCTAGTTTGGTAACTCCTGCTACCATATCTGCAACTTCTTCTCCAAACTCTCTTCTTAAATCTGCATCTGTCGCGTCTGTATCTTCTACAACATCATGTAAAAGCGCTGCACATATTGTTGCTTCATCTAACCCTACACCTGCTAATATGTATGCTACATTTAATGGGTGGATTATATATGGTTCTCCTGATCGTCTTTTTTGGTCTCCATGATGTTCTACTGCATAGTTATATGCTTTCATTATTGTTTTTGTATCTACTCTTTTACTTATTTCTTTCTTTTTTGCTATTACATCTTGTATTGTTATTTCCTTTTTTTCTTCTTGCATATGCATCACCTCTTATTTTCAAAATATAAGTCAACATTGACTTTTTATTTAAATTATATT
>FR884557.1 GCA_000435535.1 Clostridium sp. CAG:575
AAAAGAAAGAGTATCAATTAAGAAAAGTGCTCCAAGTAATTGGTATGATTATAGTAATAGGAAATGGGCAAATATAGTGACAACAGCAAATGGAACAGAGAGCTATTTTGTATGGATTCCAAGATATGAATATAGAATTTTGGAAGATAGAGAAAATGAAAGCTTAGACAATAAAAGAACAGATGTAAACTTTATAACTACAGATATAACTAATGATAATTGCTCAGCAGGATATAAAGTGCCAGAGGCGTTTACATGGGGAGATAATGGAGAGGTACAATTGACTGGATATTGGATGAGTAAGTATCAGTTGAGTGAGTAAAAATAGTAAGTTGATGTTATATGAATTTATTTGGTGTCGAATTTTGTGATGAAAAGTTTAATAAAAATTTAAAATTATGTTTACAACAAGCATAGAATATGTTATAAATAGGATATCTATTTAGCATATTCTATGCTATTTTAGAATTAAAAAGAAATAGAAAATCATATTTTTATTTCTTTTTTGTGATATAATATAGTTAATGTTATGAGATATAATTTAGAATGAATTAATAGTTATATATTCTTTAGCAAAGTAAGAAAGGAACAAGAATATGAATAAAAAAGAATTAGAAATACTAAAGATTGAAGAGGATTTTAGAGATACATTAGAAAATGAATCAGCTAAAAATCAAAAAGAAAATATAAAAATAAAAACTTTAGATATAAAATTTATTGGAAAAGTAAGTTGGAAAGACAAAATAAATGGAAAAGGTTTAGAAGAGCCACTTTTTGAAGTAGAAAAAGAAATAGAAGAAAGAAATCCAGATGGAACAGTATCTACAAAAAGAATAATTAATTATTATTTAAATAACAATTGTATTGCTGCGGCTTTAGAAGTGGGAAATCCAATATATAGTGATAAATTTCAACAATTTGAATTAGATAAATTGAATGGTGTTAAAGAATTATTAAATAATACATCAGAGCAAGAAATAGAAAATAATTCATTAAATAAATTAGAAAGTAAGGAAAGAGAAGAAGCAGTAGAAGCTAATTCAAAAGAAAATACATTATCTAAAAAACAAACAGAACAGGTAAAAGTAAATGGTATTCAAAAAATAGATTTAAATAAATTAACAGATGGTAAAGAGAGTTTAGGTAAAAAATTAGACTTAGATGAGTATGATAGCTTGGAAATTATATATTCTGATAAAGTAAATGATATTTCCAAAAGTGAAAATAGAAAAAATACAACATATTCAATAGTTGGTATTACAAGAGATGGTGATGCAAAAGTACTAAATGATGAGTTTGATTTAGATAATACGGTTGGAAATAATGCTAGTAGAGAACAATCAAAAATAAGAGCAGATGGAACAGCAACAAGAGATAATAGAGATACATCAGTATTTACAAGAAAATCGAATGGAGCAAGTATTGGATTTGAAAATAATCAAGGTAATGTTAATGCATTTTATTATCAAAAAACAGCAGAAGAGAATGAAAATATAGGGATTCAAATTGAAACTTCAAAGACACAAGTTATTCCAATTGAAACAAGAGAAATAATGAATAAAAATAAAGGAATATATCAAAAAGATAAAGTACAAAATGAAATAGAAGAACATACAGAGGAAGGGTGTAACCCAGATAATGTAAAGGATTTTGACGGAGATGAGAATACAATAACTCATGAACATGCAGAAAATTATGGAGATAACTTAAGTAATGGAAGAACAGTGGAAGATATTGTTTTAGAAATATATAATTATGAAAATGAAGAAGGGGAAGAAAAAATAAAAGAGTTATTTACAGAGGATGAAGTGAAGGATAAGTTCTTAAGAGAATTAAAAGAAAATGAAGAAAATATATCTTTAGAACAAATTATAGAAAATGTTAAAGAAGAAATGAATGAAGATGCAGAAATTTTTACTAGAGAACATAAAATTTAATAAAATTAAATTATTTATTAAAAGATTGAGTACAGTTTAGAGCTAGATTTTGGCAAAGTTTGTTTTGCTATAATCTAGCTCTATTTGTTCACTTTTTATAATTCGACAAAATATAATATAGTATAATCGAATTTTGGACCAATTTGTATTTAAAAATTTAGTTATATATATTAGCTTTGGGAGGAAAATTATATAAAATGAATAGAATGAGTTTAGATAAATTACCAATTAATATTGTAGGTAAGGTAAATGATATAAAATGTGTTGAAGGAATAAAAAGAAGATTATTAGATTTAGGAATTATAAAAGGAACAAAAATAGAACCTGTTTTACTTAGCCCATCTGGAGATCCAAGGGCATTTTCTGTTAGAGGTACACTTATTGCTATTAGAAAAGAAGATGCCGAAAATATTGAGGTGATTTTATAAAATACGCGAGTTTAAAAATATTTTAAAGAGTATATATAATAATTTGTGTAAAGTCTAAAGTCCACGCAAACTTATTATATATACTCTAGTGTATTTATGCTTGATTTTATTTTATTAATTTTCTAACAAGTTGCGAATGACTTTATATAGATATGGTTTGTAATCTTCTATTGAAAGAGGGTCTTTATATAAAATAGAATTGAAACATGTAGAGCCAACAAGTTCAATTATCATGAATAGTGTTACATCAGGATTTTCTAATTTTACATTATTTTCTTTAATGCCTTGCATAAATAAATTGTATAGGTTGTTTTCTTCAACTTTATCTTGTAATTTTAGTATAGTTTTATTATAGACTCCCCAAGATAAATTCTTAGAAATAAATTTTAATAGTAATGGATTTTTTGTTAATTCATCAATTACATAATTTATAATATATATAATTTGGTCAGAAAAATTTGTAATATATGTTTTTCTTAAAGAATTCAGAGCATCTGAAAAAAGTTTTTCGGATTTTTTTGCGATTAGTATATCTCTAATTTGATATTTATCTTTAAAATATAAGTAAAAAGTGCCTTTTGCAACGTCGGCAGAGTCTACTATATCTTGAATTGACGTTTCTTTAATTCCTTTTTCTGTGAATAATTTAAAAGCAGTATTTAATAATCTATTTTCTTTTTCAAATTTATCATTTTTCATTATTATAATCCTTTCTTTGTTGGTAAGATATGTTAAAACTATATGTTTAATATCCTAGATATCATTAAGTTTATTATGCCATAACTTTGACTGTTAGTCAAGATAATCGTATATTTTCTTACTGAACTGTAACAAAGCAAATTAAGAGAGGAGTCTTTATAAAAAATAATGATTGCAGAAGTAATAATTAATAGTTCAGCTAAAAAATTAAACAGAACATTTGATTATCATATTCCAAGTGATATAGAAGAAATTGTAGAAATTGGAACAAAAGTATTAATTCCATTTGGTAAAGGTCAAAGGCTTGAGGAAGCACATGTTATAAAAATTAAAGAAAAATCAAATTTTGAAGTAAAAGATATAGTAAAAGTTGAAACAGGACTTACAGATAATCAAATTGAACTTGCAAAGTGGATGGCAAATAGATATTTTTGCAATATTTCAGATTGTATAAAATTGATGCAGACTCCAGGAACAAGAACTAAAACTATTCAAAATAGAGTGCAAGATAAAAAAATAAATGTTGTTTATTTAAAAAAACAGATTGATGAAATTAATTTTGATATAGAAGCGGGTAAAATAAAATCAGAAAAACAAAAAAGAGTATTGAATTTTGTAAAAGATAATGAAGCTTGTACTGTTACAGAAATTGAAAATTTTGCAGATTGTACAAGAGGTGTTGTTAATACATTAGTTAAAAATGGATATTTAGAAATTACAGAACAAAAAATTGAAAGAAATCCACTAATATATAAAAAAGTTGAAACAAGCCAAAATTTAAAATTAACAGAAGAACAATTAGAAGCATATCAAAAAATAGAGCAAGCAATAGATAGAAATGAATATGAAACATTTTTGTTGTATGGTGTTACAGGCTCTGGAAAAACTGAAATATATTTGCAATTAATAGACAAAGTTATAAAACAGGACAAGTCTGCAATTGTTTTAGTTCCAGAGATTTCATTAACTCCACAAATGTTAAATAGATTTATTTCAAGATTTGGAAAAGAAGAAATAGCTGTTTTACATAGTAAATTATCAATTGGAGAAAGACATGATGAATGGGAAAAGATAAACGATGGAAGTGCTAGAATTGTAATAGGTGCAAGGTCTGCAATTTTTGCACCAGTAAAAAATTTAGGAATTATTTTAGTAGATGAAGAACACGATGCATCTTATAAATCTGAATCAACACCAAAATATCAAGCAAAAGAAATTGCAGAGAAAATAGCAAAAGAAAATCAAATACCGGTTGTTTTAGGAAGTGCAACTCCAGATTTAAACTCATTTTATAAAGCTGAAACTGGAGAATATACGTTGTTGAAGTTAACAAAAAGAGCAAATAAGTCAAATTTGCCTAGTGTAGAAATTGTAGATTTAAAACAAGAATTAGCAAATGGAAATCGTTCTATGTTAAGTTTTGATTTGTATCAATCTATAGAAGAAAATTTGAAAAATAAATTACAAACAATTCTATTTTTGAATAGAAGAGGATATTCAACATTTATTATGTGTAGAAATTGTGGGTATACTGTAAAATGTAAAAACTGTAATATAAGTATGACATATCATAGTTACGAAAATAAATTAAAGTGTCATTATTGTGGATATGAAGAAAAATTAATGAAAATTTGTCCAGAATGTGGAAGTGATAAAATTAGATATTTTGGAACAGGAACTCAGAAACTTGAACAAGAAATACATAAACAATTTCCACAAGCCAAAACAATTAGAATGGATGTAGATACAGTTACAAAGAAAAATTCACATGAACAGATTTTAGAAAAATTTAAAAATGAAGATATAGATATTTTGATAGGGACACAGATGGTTGTAAAAGGACATCATTTTCCTAAGGTAACTTTGGTAGGTGTTATAGCAGCAGATAGTTCATTAAGTATTGATGATTATAGAGCAACAGAGAGGACGTTTCAAATTTTAACACAAGTGGCAGGAAGGGCTGGACGAGAAAACTTACCAGGGAAAGTTATAATACAAACATATAACCCAGATAATTTTAGCATACAAGCAGCACAAAAACAAAATTATGATCAATTTTATGAAACAGAAATGGAACTAAGAAAACAGTTGAAATATCCACCATTTTGCGATATAATACTTATAGGCTTTAATAGCACTGATGAAAAAGAGATAAAAAAAGTATCAGAGCAAATGTACGAAAAAATAATAAATACATCTGTATTTAAAGAAAAAGATGAATATGAGATGCCTAAATTTAATGTATTTAAGCCAATGCCATCTCCAATAGATAAAATTCAAAATAAATTTAGATGGAGAATTATAATAAAAGGTAATATGACTTTAGAGGCAAATCAATCATTAAATGGGATACTAAAAGAAATGTATGATAAAAGAAATGTATGATATAAATTATAAAAATACTACTATAACAATAGATGTAAATCCCAATAATATGATGTAAGGACGTAGAAGTTTTTTATGGGATATTTTGCTTATATCGAATAGAAGCATAACATGTAGAAATAGTTAAATCAGATAAAAAGTTTGAAGGAAGGAATGTGATAAAAATGGCAATCAGAAACTTAAGATATGAAGGAGACGAAATTTTAAAGAAAAAATCCAGAGAAGTAGAAATAATAGATGATAAAATACAACAATTAATTGATGATATGATAGAAACAATGCACAAGTATAATGGTGTTGGACTAGCTGCTGTGCAAGTTGGAATTCTAAAAAGAGTAGTTGTAATTGATACTTATGAAGATGATGGACCAATTGCATTAATAAATCCTGTTATTTTAAAAACAAAAGGCGAAAGAGAAGTAGAAGAAGGATGTTTAAGTTTTCCAAATAAATTTGCAAAAGTAATAAGACCAGAAGAAGTAGTGGCAGAATATACAGATAGAAATGGTAAGAGAATAAAAGTTAAAGCAAAAGAATTATTGGCACAAGCAATTTGCCATGAATTAGACCATTTAGATGGAGAGGTATTTGTTGATAAAATGATTCCAGGAACTTTAGAATATGTAAAAGATGAACAAAAATAGTCTAAATTTCTATTGTGATTTTTATAAATAGTATTTTTTCATTTTAATTATATAAAATTGATTTTTAAATTAGAATAGGAGGTAATTTATGCTAAATATCTTATTTATGGGAACACCTGACTTTGCAGAAGAAAGTTTAAAATCTATAGATAAAGCAGGTTTTAATATATTAGGTGTGGTTACAAACCCAGACAAACCAAAGGGAAGAGGCATGAAAATGGTTTCTTCACCAGTAAAAGAATATGCTTTAGAAAAAAATATACCAGTGTATCAACCAATAAAAGTAAGAAATAATCCTGAATTTATAGAAGAAGTAAGAAAAATGAATCCAGATGTTATATGTGTTGTTGCATATGGCAAAATTTTACCAGAGGAATTATTAAAAATCCCTAAACTGGGGTGTATAAATGTACATGGTTCATTACTTCCTAAATATAGAGGAGCAGCTCCAATTCAATGGGCTGTTATAAACGGAGATAAAAAGACAGGAATCACAACAATGTATATGGATGTTGGAATGGACACAGGAGATATGATTCTTAAAAAAGAAGTAGATATTGGAGGTAATGAAACAACTGGAGAATTATGGGATAGATTAGCTAAAATAGGTGGAGAATTATTAGTAGAAACTTTAAATAAAATTGAAGATGGAACTGCTCCAAGAGAAAAACAAGGAGAAAATTTTACAATGGCTCCAATGCTAAATAAAGAAATGTCAAAAATTGATTGGGAAAATCAATCTGCTATTCAAATAAAAAATCTAGTTAGAGGATTAAATCCAATTATGGGAGCATACTGCTATTTAAATGATAAAAAAATAAAATTTTGGAAAGTAGATGTGGTAAATAAATTTGAAAGTGAAATAAAAGACATTAACAAATTGGAAAACGGAACAGTGTTAATTGCTGACCCAAAAGAAGGATTATTTATTAAAACAAAAGAAGGAATTTTGGAAGTTTTGGAAATACAAGGAGAAAATGCAAAAAGAATGCCAATAGGAGATTTTCTAAGAGGAAATAAATGCCCTAAAGAGATAGTCCTAAAGTAGTAAAGAATATAATTAATTTAATATGTGTCCCTGTAGGACAAAAATGTCCCACAAGAACCGTCCCTGTGGGACAAAAAAATATACAAAAAAGGTTGTAAAAAAGTATTATAATTGATATACTTATAACATAATAAAGGAGGTTTCGTT
The DNA here is from genome assembly GCA_000435535.1 of Clostridium sp. CAG:575. Classification (GTDB taxonomy): domain Bacteria; phylum Bacillota; class Clostridia; order TANB77; family CAG-508; genus CAG-269. The sequence continues at coordinate 7,289 of FR884557.1, forward strand.
ATGGATGAAAATCAAGAAAAATTACAAAACCAAGAATTAGAAGAAAACACAGTAGAAACAAATGCTACTGATACAGAAAATGGTATTGAAATATCAACGGATGTGATTGCTGTAATAGCTGGTGTAGCTGTTTCTGAAGTACAAGGAGTTTCTGGAATGTCTGGAGGATTTGCAGGTGGGATTTCAGAAGTATTAAGTGGAAAGAAAAATTTAGCAAAAGGAATAAAAGTAGAAAAAGAAAATGGAAAAGCAAAAATAGATGTAAATATTATAGTTGAATATGGCTCAAGAATACCAGATGTTGCATTTGAAATTCAAACAAGAGTAAAGAAGTCAGTTGAGAATATGACAGGATTTAAAGTTGAAGAAGTTAATGTTCATGTACAAGGTGTTAATACAGATATTGCAAAAAAAGAAAATAATGTAGATGAAGAAACTAAAGAAAATAAAGAAGAATAGTAGAAGTTTATATTATAAATTAAATAATGTACAAAACATAAAACTGTAAAAAAACAAATAGAAAAAAGTGAGGTAATAAGTTTGAAAAAATAATTGTAAAATAAAATATTTTTAATCAAATTTTGAACCTTAAAAGAAAGGAATTGTCGTAAAAATGAAAGTTGTAGAAAAAATTACATTAGTTATATATTCAAATATTATATTGATTTTATCAATAATAGCATGTTTATTAGTATTTAGATGGTTAGATATAAATGTTGTAGGAAGCTTGATGGCAGCATTGTTATTAGGAGAAACATCATCAAAAATAATTTTAGGAGTTAGTATAGTATTCATTTTATTATCTATACGTTGCATTTTCTTTGATCCAACTTCAAAGCAAGAATTAAAAGATAAAGAAGGTGTATTGTTAGCAAATGAAAATGGAAAATTAATGATTTCAAAAGAAACAATACAAAATATAGTAGATGGGGTTACTAAAGAATACAAAGGAACAAAAGATGTTTCTTCAAAAGTGATGTTAGATAAAAACAATAATGTAAACATATATATTAATTTAATTGTAGAAGCTAATACTATAATTAAAGATTTATCAGCAGAGTTACAAAATGAAATTAAAGATAAAGTAAAGAAAATCACAGATTTAGAAGTAAAAGAAGTAAATATTACAATAAAAAAAGCTATCCAAGAAAAGAAAGATAATAATTAAAATTTGAATAATACTTATAAGAAAGGAAGCAAATAAAATGGAAGATATAAAAAAATTTATTAGTGAATATAAAGGTGCAATTATAGGAGTAATAGTTGCAATAGTTATTTTAGCAACTAGATTATATGATGTGATTGTAGGAATTTTACTATTATTAGCAGGTGCTTTTATAGGAAATTATGTACAAAGAAACAAAGATGATGTAAAAGCTAAATTGAAAAAATTTATTGATAAAATGTAAAATACTAAAAATACAAACGGAGTATAAAAGTAATAAAATTAGTGGTTATAGGAATTCCATAAAACCTAAATAAATTGGAAAAAGGATTGGAAATAATGAATCGTTCAGCAATGAGAGAAAATGCTTTCAAATTAGTCTATAGCTTAGAAATTCAACAAGAAGAAAATTTAAAAGAACAAATAGATTTATTTTTTGAGAGTAATTCAATAACAGATGAAGAAACAAAAAAATATATAAAAGATGTGATATTAGGAATAAAAAAAGAAGAAGACAATATTCAAAATTATATAGAACAAAATTTAAAATCAGACTGGAAGCTAAACAGAATTTCTAAAATGGATTTATCAATTTTAAAAGTAGCTATTTATGAAATTAAATATAACCAAATACCATATAAGGTAGCTATAAATGAAGCTGTTGAACTTGCAAAGAAATATGGAGAAGATAAGTCAAAGAACTTTGTAAACGGAATTTTGGCAAGTATAGTAAAAGAAATGTAAAATATATAGTTTTATTAAATTTTTAATTGTTTTAAAGTTAGATTTTTATTAGAAACATAGTGAAAGGAAAGCAATTTGAAATGAATTATGAAAACATGGCAATAACGGTTAGTCAATTAAACCGTTATATTAAAGATAAAATTGCAGATGATGAAAATTTGGAAAACGTTCTTGTTAAAGGGGAAATTTCTAATTTCAAGAATCATTATACAGGGCATTTGTATTTTACATTAAAAGATGAAAATTCCTTGATAAAATGTATTATGTTTAAAACATATGCACAAAAATTGGATTTTACACCAAAAGATGGAATGAAAGTTTTTATAGTAGGTGGAGTTTCTGTATTTGAAAGAGATGGAGTATATCAAATTTATGCAAAAGCAATGCAGGAAGATGGATTAGGAGTTCTTTATAGAAAATACGAAGAATTGAAAGCCAACTTACAAAGCCAAGGATATTTTAATGAAGAACATAAACAAAAAATACCTAAGTTTCCTAAAACTATAGGAGTGCTAACATCTCAAACGGGATCTGTTATTAGAGATATAATAAATGTTAGTACTAGAAGAAATCCAAATGTACATATTAGATTGTTTCCTGTACCAGTGCAAGGAGAAGGTGCTGCTGAAAAAATAGCAGAAGGTATATATTTTATGAACAAAAATAAAATGGCAGATGTACTGATTTTAGCAAGGGGTGGAGGTTCACTAGAAGATTTGTGGCCTTTTAATGAAGAAATAGTTGCACATGCTATTTATAATTCAGAAATACCAATAATATCTGCAGTTGGACATGAGACAGATTTTTCTATATCCGATTTTGTGGCAGATTTAAGAGCACCAACACCATCAGCTGCAGCCGAATTAGCTGTCCCAGATATATACGAAGTAAAACAGAAAATAGATATATCACAAAATAGATTAAGAAATGCATTAATAAAAAAAGTGCAAATAATGAGATTAAGATACGAAAAATGCATGAGTAGTAGAGTGTTTAAAGAACCTCAAAGAGAAATAAATGATAAATACTTAAAAATTGATAGTTATGTTAAAAGATTAGAAAATACAATAAAGAGTAAGCAAAAAGAAGAAAAAACAAAATACATAGAATTACTATCTAAATTAGATGCATTGAGTCCTTTAAAAACATTAACAAGAGGATATTCGTTAGTAGAAAATAATGATAAAATTGTAAAGAGTGTAAATGATTTAAAAATAGGTGATATAGTAACTATAAAATTAAAAGATGGTCAAAAAGAAGCAGAAGTAATTAAATAATGAATTAGAAATATTGTAAACTAAAGACTAAAACTAGACTTGAGAAATGATGTAATACCATAAAAACTCGAGTAAAGTTTTCCAAGAAAGAAGGATATAAAATATGTCAAATGGTAAAAAAATATTAATAGGGATTATAGTAATAATAATTTTGAGTGTATGTATTTATGTTGGAGTAACAATAAATAGAACAATAAATTCTTCATCAAATGAAATACAAAGTAATAAAACACATATGGATAACTATATTGATGGAATAGTAGAAAGTAATCAAACAGAAGATAATACTTCAACAGAAAATACAGTAACAGAGACTGAAACAAATACTTCAAAAGAGCCAGAAATTGTTGGAAAAGAAGAGGAAGAAAGTAGTAAAGAAAATACAGGACTTACAGATCAAGAAACAGCAATAAAAATGGCTCAAGAAGAATGGGGAATTGATGTTGATTCATATATATTTGAAACAAACTTGAATTCAGATGGAACATATAAAGTAACAGTAAGAAATAAAACAGATAGAAATGCTGTAACACAATATACTGTTAATGTTAAGGCAAAAACTATAGTTGAAGAGTAAAAATATTTAAAAAGTTAGGTTAAAAATAATTACAATTTTGGTTGTGTCAAATTTTAATTATTTTTATGATTAGGTTTATGCCTTGTGAAAGGAATGGAAGAATAATGAATTTTGAGGAAAACATGGAAAATTTAGAAACAATAGTAACAGAATTAGAAAAGGGAGATTTAAACCTAGATGATTCAATTTCTAAATTTGAACAAGGAATAAAAATTGCAAAAGAATGTAATAAGATGCTAGAAGATGCAGAAAAGAAAATAACAATATTATTAAAAAATGATGATGAAGTAGAAGAAAAAAATTTTAGTGCTGAATAAAAATAAAGGCAATTAAAGAGAAGAAAATTTTAGTGCTGAATAAAAATAAAGGCAATTAAAAAAAATAGATATAAAAATTAATAACAATAATAAAAAGTCTTATTAAGTTAATTTACGAGAAATAAAGTGAAAAATAGAAGGGAAAAACTACAGTGAATAATTTTCAAGGATTTATACAAAATAAATATATTTATGTACCATTTTTATTATGGTTTTTTATACAATTATTTAAAGTTATATATGATTTAGTAACAACAAAGAAATTTAACTTTAAAAGAATATTAGGAGCAGGAGGAATGCCAAGTTCTCATTCTGCAATAGTTACATCATTAGCAACATTAGTTGGAAAATATCAAGGTGTAGATACACCAATTTTTGCTGTTTCATTAATATTAGCAGCTGTTGTTATGTATGATGCATGTGGAATAAGAAGAGCAGCAGGAAAGCAAGCAGCATTGTTAAATAAAATAATAGCAACTCCTGGGTTAACAGGATTACAAGTTTCAGAAAAACTTGTAGAAGTATTAGGACATACACCTTTTCAAGTTCTTGTAGGAGCTTTAATAGGAGTTATAGCAGGTCTAATAATGTAAAAGGAGATAATACATATGACAGATATTGAAATTGCAAGAAATACAGAATTAAAAAAAATAACAGAAATTGCAGAAAAACTAAATATAGAAGAGAATGATTTAGAACAATATGGAAAGTATAAAGCAAAAATTTCAAATAATGTTTTAGAAAAATTAAAAAATAAAGAAAATGGAAAATTAATATTAGTAACAGCAATAAATCCAACACCATTAGGAGAAGGAAAAACAACAATTTCAATAGCAATAGCAGATGGACTATCAAAATTGGGCAAAAATACAATATTAGCATTAAGAGAACCATCATTAGGACCAGTTTTTGGTATAAAAGGTGGAGCAACAGGTGGTGGACATGTGCAAGTAGCTCCAATGGAAGATATAAATTTACATTTTACTGGTGATATTCATGCAATAACATCAGCTAATAATTTATTATCAAGTATGATAGACAATCATATTTATTTTGGAAATCAATTAGATTTTAGAAAAGTAACATGGAAAAGATGTGTAGATTTAAATGATAGACAATTAAGATGTGTGGAAACAGGACTTTCAGGAGAAAAAAATATACAACCACGTAAAGATGGGTTTGATATTTCTGTTGCCTCAGAAATAATGGCAATACTATGTTTAGCAGAAAATATAAAAGATTTAAAAGAAAAATTAGGAAATATAATAATCGGATATAATTCTAAAGAAGAACCAATTTATGCCAAAGATTTAAAAGCTGAAGGAGCAATGACAGTATTATTAAAAGATGCAATAAAACCAAATTTAGTTCAAACTTTAGAGCATACACCAGCAATTATTCATGGAGGACCATTTGCAAATATCGCACATGGATGTAATAGTATAATTGCAACGAAAATGGCATTAAAATTAGGAGATTATGCAATAACAGAAGCAGGTTTTGGAGCAGATTTAGGAGCAGAAAAATTCTTAGATATAAAATGTAGAAAAGCAGATATAAAACCAGATGCAGTTGTAATTGTTGCAACGGTAAAAGCATTAAAATATCATGGTGGAGCAGAAAAAGAAAAAATACAAGAAGAGAATATGCAAGCATTAGAAAATGGAATGAATAATCTATATAAACACCTTCAAAATATAAAAGAAAAATTTGGATTAAATGTAATTGTTGCAATTAATAAATATAATACTGATACAAATGAAGAAATTCAATTTATAGAATCAGCATTGCAAGAAAAACAAATACCTGTTAGCTTAGTAGAAGGTTGGGCAAAAGGTGGAGAAGGTGCAATTGATATTGCAAATAAACTAATTGAATTAACTAAAAAAGAAGAAGATTTTAAATATATTTATGATGTACAAGATGATATAGAAACAAAAATAGAAAAAGTGTCAAAAGAAATATATGGTGCTGAGAATGTAGAGTTTACTGATGAGGCACTTAAAGAAATACAGAAAATAGAGAAATTAGGATTTAAGAACTTTCCTATATGTATAGCTAAAACACAATATTCTTTTTCAGATGATGCAAAAAATTTGAAATGTGAAGAGCCATTTACAATTCATATAAGAGAAATTAATTTGAAAGCTGGTGCAGGTTTTGTAGTAGCAATGGCTGGAAAAATAATGACTATGCCGGGGCTACCAAAAATTCCGGCTGCAGAGAGCATTGATATTGATAAAGAAGGAAATATTGTAGGGATATTTTAAAAAATAACTGAATAAAAACTAAAAACCAACAAATACTAAAATAGTATAGGTTGGTTTTTTTGGATAAAGATAAATAATTACAGGAACATACTGTAATTATTACAAGGATATTTCATAAAGTTTACAATTATATAACATTTCAAGATTTACATTGTATGAATAAATATATGTGATATAATTTATTACAGGATGTAGCTGTAATTTAGCAAAAGATTATAAAATATATGGAGGAGTCTAATGAAAAAAATAGGGGGAAAGCTAATAATATTTATTGTATTAATGCTTATATTTGGATTGTTTGGAGGAACAATTGTGATGTTGTCAAAAGGAAACATATTTAAACAATATGCAAAGGCACAATTAGAAGCTGATATAAAATCTGAAAGCTTAAATTTTTCATATGATATAAAGGAAAAAAATGGCAAAAATATGCAGATATTAATTAAAGTAAGTGATACAGAAAAAGGATTAAGTAAAATCAAATGTGATAATGGTAATATTATAGAATGTTATAATACTAAACGAGAAAAAGCAATTGATTATGTAGTAAAGCTAGGAACGGAATATAAATTTAAAATAGTATCAGCAGATGGAAAAGAAAGAAAGCAAACAGTGCTAATACAACCAGAGATAGAAAATACAGAGCCTTATATAGGAATAAGTGAAACTGAAGTTGATGCAACTAAATCAGTTATAGATGATTCACAAACAATAGGAAAAAAATTATACATAAACTTTAATTCGTCATTAGCAGGAGAAAATTGTAAAATAACATTAAAAGATGACGAAAGTAAAACACTACCTTTTGAAATTACAAAAAATGGGACATATACGTTCATTGCAACAGGAGTATATGAAGGAAAGACAATAACTAAAGAAATAGCTATAAAAGTAGAAAAATATAGAATGCAAGGAGGATTTGTGCAATATGATGCTGGAGACTGGACAAAAGAGGAAATAGAAGATTTGCAAAATTTAAAATTATATGAGTTGAATGCAAAACATATAACAAATGGCGTGTATAAAGTTTCAGATGATAATGGATTTAATTTAACATTTGGTGGATATACATATAAAGGAGATAGCAAAAATGAAAATACAGCAGGAGTTATAACAAGTAGAAACCAAAGTATAAGTTCTAAATATAATGGGTGGCAAATATTATCAGCAACAACAAAGAAAGATGAAACCGGAAATGTAATATGTAATGAAGATGGAACAGAAAGAATGTATGTAAATAAAATAATTCATGCAGGAGTACCAGAAAACTTTGTTCTTGTAGTTACAAGAAATGATTGTGAAGCATATATTAAGGAATATATTTTTTCTAGTGGATTAAATAATACTGTTTATAGTTCATCAGGTTTTAATGCTAGAAATTGGGATATGTATAAGGATAAAAATCAAATGGATTTAATAAAAAATGTACATGTATTGAAATGTCAAGAAGCATCTGATATGGAAAAAGGAAATGGCGAAGCAACGGATGGAATAAGAAATATAGGAGTAGAGTATTATTTGTTAGAATCTTCAAAAGGAAGTGGTGTGTATTTTTGCCAAGAAAATGGAAGAATGAATGAACGTCATGGATGGTTAGATCAATGTACAGGTGTACGTCCTGTAGTGGAAATGGTAGATAATGTATATATAGTAAGTGGAGATGGAACTGAAACAAATCCATATGTATTAGCAAAAGAATAAAAGCTGAAAATAAAAACCAACAAATACTAAAATGTATATGTTGGTTTTTTGTAAGTCTAAATAATAAATTAAGATTTGTATGATAAATAAAAATTATGCTTCATAATACTTATCAGTGTCAGAATATAATTCTTCTAAAGTAATTCCTAGAACTTTGCAAAAGGCTAAAGCTTCAAAGTCCTTAACAGTTTTTTTACCATATTCAATTTCATATATATCACAATTATACATAGTAACCCCAAGCAAATCTAATTTTTTGCAAATTTCGGGTTGAGAGAATTTACGTAATTTACGATATTTTTTTAAGTTTTTTCCAACAATATTTAAATTTCCATTCAAAGTTTTTACTTTCATATTAATTTCATTCCTTTCTTGTTTTGCTCAATGGCATAGATGTATATATTTTATTTAAAACTAAATCGTTTTATTGAATAATCAAATATAATAAATTCATTATTTTATAACGTATAGGTTAATTAAAATTAATCTTATTATAAAATAAAATTAATAGTTAAATTACAGGAACACACTGTAATTGTTACAAAAATATTTCGTAAATTTTACAATTATATAACATTAATAAATTGACATTGAATATATGAATAAATATGATATAATAAAATTACAGGATAGGCCTGTAACTATAAAGGGTGTAAAAATTAGTGGAAGGAGAACTAATGAAAAAAAATAGAGGAATTACATTAATAGCTCTTGTAATAACTATTGTAATTTTATTGATATTATCAAGTGTAGCGATTGCTACAATAACAGGAAATAATGGTTTATTTTCAAGAGCAAAACAAGCAAAAGAAAACTCAAAATATTCAAGTATAGAAGAACAAGTAAAATTAGCGGTAAATGCTTCATATGATAATACAGCAAGCCTAAACAAAGAAATGTTAAAAGAAAATTTGAATAAAATAGAAGGGATAAATCCTAAAATAGAAAATGTAGAATTTGATTTAAGTGTAACAATAGATGGATATCAATTTTTGATAACAGAGCTAGGGCAAGTAAATAATGGAAAAAATAACGAAAATAATGAGTATGAAAAAGAAGAACAAAGTTTAGCATTATTAGAACATTTTGATGATGATAAAGGGATAATTATAGATTCTGATAAAATTACTACAGAAGATAAGAAAGTAGGAAATAGCTCATTGAAATTGGATAACACTGCGTGTGTTGATGCAAATACAAAAAAATTTGAATTTGATAAAGATTTTACAATAGAATATTGGTTAAAGTTAGCGGAGGAAAATTTGAATATTGAATGGGGACCACAAGTTGTTGTTGGAAATTATGGTGGAATTTGGATAGGATTAAATAGTGGAAAATTTGTTGTTAGAGGATGGGGAGTAACTAATTATTTAACATTAGAGCCACCATTAATAAGTGAATGGGTGCATATAGCAATAACAAGAAAAGATGGAATAATATCGGTATTTTATAATGGAATATTACAAGGAACAGTACAAAATTCAATAAAATTTACTAATTGGAATCTTTATATTGGAGCAGATAGTTCTAATAATTATACTAAAGGAAATAGTTATATAGATGAATTAAAAATATTAAATGGAGTAGCAAAATATACTAATGATTTTGATATTACAAAAGAACCAGAAGAATTTAGCAATGAAATTATATATCATTTTGAAAATAATATAGGACTAACTGAAAAAAATTCAACAATATCATTTGATAATAAGAAAATTGGTATAGCATCATCTTATTTTAATAATACTTATATGAAATATAAAACAAGTGATGGAAAATATAAATTAGATAAAGATTTTACAATTGATTATTGGATTAATCAATCAAATGAAAATCTTAATGAACAATGGTCTATACAGCTTGCAGTTAAAGAAAATGGTGGTATTTTGTTGTGTTTAAATAATGGAAAATTTGTTGTTAGAGGATGGGGATTAACTAATTATTTAACATTAGAACCACCACCAATGGATGAATGGGTACATATAGCAGTTACAAGAAAAGATGGAATAATATATGTGTTTTATAATGGAGTATTACAAGAAAGTGCTGAAAGTTCAATAGTTTTTGCAGATGGAGATTTATATTTGGGATATGAAGGTACTGGTTATTATTCAAAAGATACATATATGGATGAACTTAGAATATTAAATGGGTATTGTGCATGGACAAATAACTTTCAAGTCCCATCATCTCCATATAATTATTAATAGTTATATAAATCAAAAAGTATATAATGTCTTTTTTATATAAAAAGTATAGGAGGAAAACTAATGAATAAAAATAAAGGTATTACATTAATAGCTCTTGTAATAACTATTGTAATTTTATTGATATTATCAAGTGTAGCAATTGCTACACTAACAGGAGATAATGGGTTATTTTCAAGAGCAAAGCAAGCAAAAATGCAAACAAGATATAAAAATGCAAAAGAAACAGTAGAAATAAAAATAATGGAAATAATTTCGGAAAATATAATGGAAGATAGCAATGATACACTTTTAAAGATATATGAAAATTTTGCAAATATGAATGATATAACTATAGAAGGATATTATACAGAAAAAACATCAAAAGTAAATGAAGGAGTTGAAAGTGATATTACAAAAATAAATAATTTAAGTATGATAGTAGTAAGCGTTGATGAGTATTCGGAGTATAAATTTGTTATAGAAGAAGAAGGAAGTATAAAAGGAGTATTAGAAGAAGGAAGTATAATACCATTGGTTGAATATGAAAGTAAATTAGGATTTCTAACGGATAGTGGTAAAAATTGGAACAAGCAATTAAAAAATATTTTAAAAAGATGTGGTTTATCAGAAGAATATGTGGAAAGTGATATTATAAATAATAAAGATGAAATCTTAGAGAAAATTTTAAGCAATAGTGATGGCACAAAATTTATATTGGATAATGATAATAAATTTTTAAGTAAAATAACAAATTCAGAAATTGCTATGGAAGTTTTATATAAAACGGAAAATAAAAAGTTGTTTATGAATAATAAAAATTGGTTTAATGGATTGTTGAATAAACAATTGAACTTTTTTGATGATATTGCAGAAAAAATTTCTACATTGAGTTCAAATAATGAAAATATAATATATAGTTCATATGATTCAAATACCTATGATAAGTATAAAGCTTTTGATAACAATAACAAAACTGCATGGTTATCTGCAGAGCCAAAAGGATTTGAATTTATAGGATATAATTTCCAAAAAGAAATTATACCATATAAGGTAGATATAGTTAATTTTAATTTAAGCGGATATAGATGTAAAAATTTCTGTATAGAGGGGAAAGAAAAAGATAGTAATGAATGGAATGATTTAACAGGTAATTTAGTTTTATTAGATAATGATGAAGTACAAAGCTTTATTATAAGGGATGAGACAACTATTGAACAGATAAGAATAAAGATTATAGACTTATATGGAGGAAATGGAAATTCATTAGGTGTAGCAGAATTCCAAGTTTATAGTAAATAAGTTTTTATAATAAAAAATATTATATTAAACTAAAAAGAATACTTGAAAAGTATTCTTTTTTAGTATAAAATTGAATTATCTTGATAAATTAGGTAAAAACTATAAAAAATACCAATTAAAATAATTTTAGGTAAAACAAAAAGCCTAAAGGAAAGAAGGAAAAGATATGAATAAAAAAACAGTAAAAGACATTGATTTAAAAGGAAAGAAAGTATTTGTAAGATGTGATTTTAATGTACCAATGGATGAAAATCAAAACATTACAGATAATACAAGAATTGTAGCAGCATTACCTACAATAAAATACTTATTAGAGCAAAATTGTAAAGTAATATTAGCATCACATTTAGGAAGACCAAAGGGAGAAGTAAAACCAGAATTTTCTTTAAAACCAGTAGCAAAAGAATTATCAAGATTATTAGGAAAAGAAGTAATAATGGCAAATGATGTAATTGGAGAAGATGCAAAAGAAAAGGCTGCAAACTTAAAAGAAGGAGAAGTAATGCTTCTTGAAAATGTAAGATTCCATAGAGAAGAAACAGATAATGATCCAGAGTTTGCAAAACAATTAGCATCAATGGCAGAAATATTTGTAAATGATGCATTTGGAGCAGCACATAGAGCACATGCTTCAACAGCAGGAATTGCAGCATATTTACCAGCAGTATCAGGATTTTTAATAGAAAAAGAATTAACAGTATTAGGAAATGCAATAAACAATCCAGAAAGACCATTTATGGCAATACTTGGAGGAGCAAAAGTATCAGATAAAATTGGTGTAATAGATAGCTTATTAGACAAAGTAGATACATTAATGATTGGTGGAGGAATGGCATATACATTCTTTAAAGCACAAGGATATAATGTAGGAAATTCACTATGTGAAGAAGAAAAAACAGGTTTAGCTTTAGAAGCAATGGAAAAAGCAAAACAAAAAGGAGTAAAATTATTATTACCAGTAGATACAAAAGTAGGAAAAGAATTTAAACCAGATACAGAAAGTAAAACAGTTGCATGGACAGAAATTCCAGAAGGTTGGGAAGGATTTGACATAGGAGAAAAAACAATAGAAATGTTTAAAAATGAATTAAAAACAGCAAAAACAGTAATATGGAATGGACCTTTAGGATTATTTGAATTTGATCAATTTGCAATTGGAACAAACGAAATAGCAAAAGCATTATCAGAATTAGATGCAACAACAATAATAGGAGGAGGAGACTCAGGAGCAGCAGTTGAAAAAGCAGGATTAGCAAATAAAATGACACATATCTCAACAGGTGGAGGAGCTTCACTTGAATTCTTAGAGGGTAAAAAATTACCAGGAATTGAATGCTTACTAGATAAATAAAAATAGAGATTT